>NZ_AUGI01000033.1 GCF_000422585.1 Hugenholtzia roseola DSM 9546 | reverse complement strand
AACTTCGTCTAAAATGGGCTTGCCATTTTTTTCGCTAATAGTGTAAGGTGCAGTCAAAATCACTATCATATAAACGGTTTGGTCTATATTGTACTCTTTTGCACTTCTTTGTTGCTCGGTAATGAGCATTAAAAAATAGTGCAAAAAACGGTCAAAATGATGGTCGTACTCTACACGCTGAATTTCTATACACACTCTTTTGTCGGCACTTTCGGCATAAATATCCAACTCAAAATCAACAAAGCCGATTTTAGGGCTAAATTTCTTTTCGGTTTCAATTTTTCCCATTTCAAAATCAATTCCCAAAACGTCTTTTACAAATGACTTGAATACTAATTCATTTGTAAATGCTTTTTTGAAAATTACTTCGTTATCTAAATTGGCGAGCATATTCTTATTGATTAAGTTCTTTGTGCAAAGATACGAAAAAAAAGAAAAGCAAGTCGGGTCGGGACTTGCTTTTATCAAAGTTTTTACAGTGGATAGTTTTTTTGAGATTTCGCTGTCTGCCAAGGCTCTGTTATACATTCGGATATCGAAAAATGCTGAACGCAGGTACAGGATTTGAAAGTAAAATGTTTCAATTCAGCACAATGCAAGTTATTGCACTGTCGTTTCAAGTTACGCACAAGACCTGCACTTGTTATTTTAGCATATGTTAGGCAAATTTATTCATAATATTCATATTTAAAAAATTCTGGAACATATCCACGTATACTTTTTAAAAGCCCATTGGAATAGTAAGTGTAAATCAAGTTATACTCAAATTTTCTGTCAATTAAAAATGTTTGATAAACATATGAACTAACTAATTGACCAGATGCATTATATTTATTACTTATTGTTTCAGTTTGTTCAAATCTCTGTAAATCTTTATAGTCTGAATATTGGTATCTTAATGTATCCGTTCCATTAGTAAAATAGCCTTCTTTAAGTTTTGGTTCAATAGTGTATCCAGTTGATTTATAAACATAAAAATCATATTCATACTCAACGGAGTTTCGGTAAACTATCATAGAATCATTTTGTCTAATTGTTACAGACTTATAAGGCGAATAATAATAGTTAGTTACATATAATGGTCTTTCAAATTTTCGCTGAAAATATTTTGAAACACTTAATCTTCCAATGGAATCGTAATAAAAGTAAGTGTTGTTAATACCAAATGTATTATTCCAATATATTGTAGAATCAATAATTTGAATTAATTTATCATTAAAATTATATTTATAATAACTTATCAAATCTATTCGTTTCCTTTTTCTTGTCTTTCTGTTGTAAGATACACTATATTTAACTTTACGAGTTATTTGTCCTTTTGGATTAAAATAAATTATTTCAGAAAGGTCTTTTGGTGAGTTTAAAAATGCTATTATTTTTTTTACTTTTCTATTTTTATATATGCTATCTGGTTGTAGTCTGTTATCAAGCTGTCCATAGACTGTTGAAACTATAAAGATTAACCATATTGTCAATATTTTCTTCATTTAGTTTTTAATAATAGTCAGATTTTTATTTTGCCTAACGGAAAAGCATTTGTGCAGGGCGGGCTTGATAGCAATTCCCTTTCCCTACGCACAAAGTTTTTAGAAAGCACAAAAGCCAAAACTTAGCACATAAGCCCGCCTTTTCGCAAACACAATGTTGGCGGTAGTTATTCATTGTTATAACCTTGCTTTTCAATCCATAATCTCCATTCTTCAAGTTCTCGTTCTTTTGATTTTTCATATGGTTTGTTTGTTTTATTAAATCCATTTTGTTTTCTGACTATATATACAATTTCAAGACTTAGACGAAGTTCTTTAAGTTTTTCTTTTTCAGTTGTATTATTTAGTTTTTCTATCTCTTTTTTTAGTAAGTCAATCTTTTCAGAAAAAAACACTTCTTTTTGATTAGCGTCCATTGTGTTAATCTCATTTTCCAATTCCAGTTTTAAATTATATCGCTTATCTTCATTATTTACTTTATTCTTTTCTGGAACTACTTTTTCTTTCTTTTTTGCTTTGTCTTTTAGGTATTCTTCAAGCAATATTTCATTCTTAGAGATTCCTATTTCTTCTTTTATACTAGTTACGTGCCAACCCGCACAAAAACTACAGTAGTAGCTTCGCTGAGGGGCAATGCCTGTTTCTGCTTTTATCTCTTCTTGGTTAAATGCAATGAAGTTATCTGCCTTTTTTTCTGTTTCAAAAAGCATTTTTGTCCTTCCACAATCTCTGCAAAATACTCTATTTTTTGTAGGTTTCATATCTTTTCACTTCTCGTGTTTAGTATGAATGTCTTTATTTTTGTCAGTTGAAACTCGTATAATTACCGCCAACATATAGTCACACGCAAGCCCTTGCGCATTTTCAAAGTTTTTTGCATTCCTCATCATATCCAAGGGGCTTTTCACCCTTCGATGATACGATAACCTTTATACGCTTTTAACAGTTGCAAGTTACACCTTTTTTGGTGTTGTTACAACGGTCAGGCTATTAAAAAAAAGGCTTTTGTTCGTATCTTAGCGTTTCAAAACCAAAAGAAGCGCAGATAGGCTAATAGTTTTCGCCGTTTCCGTGTTCGATAATCATTTCTTCTTGTTCCTGTGTGTTTTCGTCTGTAATGACTCTTTTGGCAAATAAAAATCTTTTTGCGTAATAATTGCGCCAAGCAGGAGAGTCGAGGCTATCTATCAAGATGCCACGTGAGCAGGAATGTATCATCTTCAAATCGCCTTCTTCGTTGGAATAAACCATAGCGGCATGGCTTACGCGGTGGCTTTTGCCGTATTTATAGCCGAAGAAAAGCAAATCGCCCTCTTTTGCGTCTTTCAAAGGTATCAAAATTCCTTGTTTGGCTTGTGCGCTGCTGCTGCGCGAAACCTTGATGCCAAATTTGGCGAGTACGTGCGAAGTAAAGCCTGAACAATCTAAGCCATTCTGACGGTAACGCCAGCCTAAAAAGTCTTCGGCAAAGTCTATAATTTGGGCGCGAAGTGCGTCTTCTTGGCTTCTATCTTCTAAAAGTTCCGCTTCGGGCAAATCTATGCAGGGAAGGGTAGGATAAGAGGCTAATTCTAAGTAAGTGGTGGCGATAAAGGTAGTAGGGACTTCTATCTGGGGAGCTAAAAAATAGTCGTTTTTTTCGGTAGTGGCGGCAAGCGTTGGAACTTGGCGCGAGGCGATTTTGTTGGTAGAAAAAGCGGTTTGCTTTGCAGAATGGCTTGGAAAAACAGTGGTGTAAATTTGACAACCGCCCACTAAAAGACTTCCTAAAAGCAGTGCGGCAAATTTCGAGTAAGGTTTTAAATCCATAAGAAAGCAAAATTGAGTGAAACTATGGGTCGTTCTTTTTCGTCTTATCAGAAAAGACTGCAAAACTAAGAAAGCAAGACCGCAATAGATTGAAAATTTTTAGAAAAGTGGGAAAAAGGATAGTAATTGAGGTAGCAGCAAAGCCAATAAAATGCTGCGCCTTATTATAGAGAAAAGACCGTAAAAAGCGGGCGTTGTTTTGGGTCAGATTTGCATTTTTTATTTCGCTTTTTGCCAAATCCGACAAAGAAAAACAACCCGATTGCCATTTTTACAAAGGCAATAATAAGTCAAATCTTTCGAAGCGCAAAAGCAAAGCCGCTAAAAATCAGGCTTTTTTTCTAAAACTTTTCTAAAAAAATGGAAAAATCATAAAAAATAGGAAAAAAGTCCTATCTTGAATAAAGTAGGAACGCTTTTTTTCGGATACCTTGCAACACACGCCGCCCTTCTTGCGTGTTTTGGTTTCAATGCTTTGAGTTCGTAAAAATTGATAGGGCTACTACTCACAAGACCCAAAAAGTTTTGAAAAGGCTGCACGCTTCTTCAAAAAAAATGAAAAAAATGTGAAAAGTGCAGCCGCAAAAAAATAGTGGAATTGCGTCAAAGGCAAAAGTAGCAGGTGAAGAAATCAAAAGGCTAAAAAGCTGCCCTTTGTCGGTCAATTTTTACTAACTTTGTCTTTGCAAGGCTGCCTTCAAGGTCTTATTCTTTGTTCTAAATTTATTCCAAACGTAGTTTTTATGGCGTATCTGCAAAAAAATATTTTGGCTTGTATCCTAATTTTGGTGCTATTATTAGCTGCAAGTTGTAACAATGACGAAACCAATCCGAACACGCTCCCCGAATTATACACGCCCGAAGAGGCTTTGGCGCGTGAAACGGCTATCATCGAGCAGTATTTACGTGAAAACAATCTTACCGAAATTACCCAAAAAAGTGAATCGGGGCTTTACTACATCGACTTGCAAGTTGGCGAAGGACCCCTGCCCATTCGTGGCGCAGAGGTAGAGGTGCATTATGTAGCTTCGCTTTTATACGGCAACCGCATCGATGCGTCCGTTTATGACGAAATTCCTTTCAAATTCCGCTTAGGCACAGAAAGTGGCGATAGCCTTTTTGTCGTGCGCGGCTTCGATGAAGGTGTTGGGGGAATGAGACGAGGCGGAAAGCGCGTCCTTATCATTCCTTCTCATCTGGGTTATGGGGCAGCAGGTGTGGGGACAACCATTCCGCGCTATGCCATTCTAAGATTTGATGTTGAATTGATTGATTTTTAATTTTAATTTTCGTAGTAAAAAAAGTAATCGGTTTGCTTTTTTCCAACTTAGTAGCCTACTTTGATGCAAAATCTGGTAGGCTATTTTTTCTGTGTGGTATAAAAAAAGTTCAGAAAGGGATAGCCATTTTCTCTTTTCTTTTAAAATTTTACCATAAAAAAAGAGATAATCAAGGCTGCTTTGGCGCACTTCTAAAAGTAGGGTTGCTCTTAGGTGGTAGCGCAAACTATGTAAGAGAGCCTGCAATTCTTTTTTATTTTCTACTAAAAAAAAGGCTTTTTCCAAAACTTTTAAAGTAGAATCAAGGTGTCGATTTTGTTTTTTTTCTGAAAATTTCTTGCTATGGGAATGGGGCAAGCGTCGGAAATAAGTAAGTTTTTTGTCTAAAAATAAATAGCGATATTTTTTACTGCTTCTCACCCAAAAATCGTAATCTTCGTAGCTAAGATTTGGGTCGTAACCCCCTAAATCGAGCAAGACTTCGCGCCTAATGAGCATGGTAGGAGCGCAAATCAAGCCGCCTGCTTTTAGCAAATCTTCAAAGATGAAGCCTTTGGCAAGTCTTTTTTTGGGTAGGCGCGATTTGGGAATATGTTGGGGATAATAGCTTCCTAAAAGGTTGTCTTGTGCATCTATCAAAAAGGCATTGGTAAAGCAAACGCCTGCAAGAGAAGGTGAAGAAGTGGCAAGATTTGTTTCTTTATCTTTTTGAAAATGAGCGACTTGCAAGCTAATTCTCTCGCGCACCATGATGTCGTCGGTGGCAAAATCTACAATAAATTTGCCTTGGCTGCGCTCAAAGGCGAAGTTGAAGGCTGCACAATTTCCCTGATTTTGGGCAAGCGGAAAAAATTGCCAATGTTTTGTTTTTTCTTTATTTTGGTTTAAAAAAAGATTTATTTTTTCTACACTTTTATCGCTACTTCCATCATCCACTATCAAAACTTCGATATTAGGATAGTCTTGTGCCAAAACTGATTGTAGGGCTTTTGCTACAAAATTTTCGTGATTGTAACAAAGACAGATGATAGTTACAAGTTCGGGCATGACTATTTATTTAGATAAAAATCAAACCAATATCTGAATGTTTTTCGCACCAAAGGGCTTTTTGAAATATAGGACGAATAAAATTTGGTTTGCATCTGCTTTCTAATCTGAACTTATTATTTTCCTGCCAAAGGTAGGACAAGGCAATGCCTTGTCCCTGCATAAAAATTGCATCTGACCGAATCTGACCAAATAAGAGTGAAAAAGGTTAAAAGTTTTCCTATCTTTTTCTAAGTGAGCATCGCACCATCTACTTGAATTACCTGCCCCGAAATATAAGCCGACATGTCAGAGGCTAAGAAAATGGCGCAGTCTGCCACTTCTTCGGCTTTGCCTGCACGCTTCAAAGGAATGGCATTTTTCCATTCTGCTGTCATTTTTTCGTCTAATTCCGCCGTCATTTCAGTTTCGATAAAACCCGGTGCAATGGCGTTGCAACGGATATTGCGCGAGCCTAATTCTAAGGCTACCGATTTGGTAAAGCCGATAATTCCCGCTTTCGAGGCGGCGTAGTTGGCTTGTCCCGCATTGCCTTTGATGCCTACCACAGAGGTCAGGTTGATGATAGAGCCAAATTTTTGCTTCAAAAAGACGCGCGTGGCGGCTTTGGTCAGATTGAAAACGGACTTCAAATTGACACGCAAAACTTCGTCCCATTGTGCCTCGCTCATGCGCATAAGGAGCGTATCGCGCGTAATGCCTGCATTGTTGATAAGGGCATCGAGGGTAGAAAAATCGCTGGTAAAATCTTTGATAAGGGCTTCGGAAGCCTCATAGTCGGCAGCGTCGGAGCGGTAGCCTTTGGCTTTTACCCCGAAAGCCTCCAATTCTTTGACCAATGCCTCGCCTTTTTCCACGCTCGAAAGGTAGGTAAAGCCTACATTAGCCCCCTGCTCGGCAAAGCGAATCGCCATCGCCCTGCCAATGCCACGCGAAGCACCTGTGATAAGTACATTTTTTCCTTTTAATAATGCCATTGTAAATAAAAATAGGGTGAAAATATTGCCCTCTAAAAGGGAACGTTAAATTTGGCTTTAAAGATACGGCAAGTTTTTGAAATGAAACCTATTGTAATGGTCGGTAGTGCGTTTTGCTTTGTGTTTGTTGCATGGGCTTGCATGAAATGAGGCAGTGCTGCAACTCAGAGGCTGCATAAGCGTTTTTGTATAGGCTATGAAAATAGCTTTGACCTTCTTTTTTATCTCTTTCTTTATTTTAATTTTTGCAAAATGAAAAACAAAATCTATCTCGTTTTAGCTGTTGTGCTTGCGTTCTTCTTTCAAAGAGCCTTTTTTAGTGAAGCCTTTGCTCAAAATATGGATATGACGGAGGAGGAAATGGAAGTGGTGCTTTCTTTTTCAAGTAAGGGTCATGCTGCTTATGATAAAGAAGATTACCAAACGGCGGTGATGTACTACGAAAAGGCAATCGCCCTTCAAGACCCTTATGCAGATACTTATTTCTTTTATGCTTTGTCTAAAAAAGCATTGGACGATTATCAGGCAGCGATTCAAAAGTTTGCCTTTGTTGTCAATAAGGGCGACAAGCTTCATGGTGGAATCATGCGGATTGATGAATCCCTATTTTGGTTAGCAGACATCTATTATCACCAGAAGGCGTATGACAAGGCAGACCTCTGCCTACAAAAGATGGGCAAAGAAGAAGAGCCTAACGGAGAGTTTCTTTTTTACCGTATGGTAGAAGACCCCGATATGAGTTGGACATTTAACGTAAATCCCAATTATGCTTCTTTGATAATTGGCAATATTTGGTCAAAACTGAATCGACACAACGAAGCACTCGCCTATTTCACAAAAGTAATAGAGGCAGCAGACAATACGGTAACACGCTTCGACCGCGCTTATTCCTACCTTTCAGTAGGCAAGTATCAAGAGGCGGAGGCAGACCTAACCAAAGTAATTGAAACTACGGAGGTGGATTTTGTCTATTTGTGGCGAGCAGAAGTGAGAATAAAGTTGGGAAATTGCGCCGCCGCCGCCGAAGATTTGGCGAAAGCCAAGTCTTTATTAGAGCCTGCCAACACTGACCGTTTAGAGAAGCTCTATCAAATACAAAAAAGTCAGTGCAAATAGGTATTTGAAGCCCCACAAACCCTTTTTTCTTGCTTTTCTATCGCTTTTTTGTCGGCTTTTGTCGCTTTTTGAGTTGGCTCTGCATTTTTTTCTAAAAAAAATAGCGACGCAATGGGAAAAAAGTTTTAAATTGCCCTCGAATTGAAGTACGTCCTACTCCTTCAATTTTGCCCCTTTGCGAAAGGCGAGGGCATCTTTATTCCTTCCTACTACCCTATTTCTATAAAAGCTATTCCAACCCCTTGTTACCTTTATATACCACACTTTTTGCCGTTTTTGAGAGCCTTAGCCAAAAAATAAACAAGGCAGTCGCCTTCACTTTTTCCGAAAAGTGGTGCGTTTCTTTGTCTATTTTGCTCGTGGCAATGGCAGCGCAGGTAGGAACGGTAAGGGCGCAAGGCTCTACATTTTTTGAGCATATTACGGCGCAAGTGGGGCTTTCTCAAAATTCCCCTAATGCCATCTTACAAGATTCGCGCGGTTTGCTTTGGATAGGCACACAGGACGGTCTGAATCAATACGACGGACAACGCTTCAAACAGTACAAGCGCATCATAGACAATCTCAATTCGCTTTCCGATAACTACATTCTGACCATTTATGAAGATAAAAGTGGAATCCTTTGGATAGGAACAGAAGGCGGACTCAATCAATTTGACTTTGAAAAACAACGCTTTACGCGCTATTTTTCGGATATAAAAGAACCCTATTCTCTTTCCAATAATTACGTCCGCTGCATTTTTGAAGACAGCAAGGGCAATCTCTGGGTAGGAACAGATGCAGGGCTAAACCTATTAGACCGAAAAAGCGGACGCTTTCGCGTTTTTGCTGCCACCACAGACGCAGCTAATCACATTACCTCTATTTTAGAAGATGGTTTGGGAAATCTTTGGGTTGCCTCGCGTGCAGGGGTAGCACGATTTGATATGAGCGATTCTCTTTTCAAAGATAGAACTTTTGAACGCTATCGCATCAGCAAAATGATTATGGATAGGCAAGGTTCGCTTTGGCTTGGCGGTGCAGATGGTTTTTTCAAAAAAGAGCGCACAGGCGATACTTATATAGATGTCGTACAAAACAAAACGCTCAATATTTCCACGCTCCTTTTAGACTCTAAAGATTTGATATGGATAGGAACACCCAGCGACGGACTCCTGACCTATAATTACCTCAAACCCAACTCGCGCCTCAATACTTACAAGAGCAATGTCTGCGACCCGTACAGTTTGGCGGGTGATGCCATTTTGTCCATTTATGAAGACCAAGCAGGTATCCTTTGGATTGGGACAGAGGGCAACGGACTTAATAAGTTTGATAGAAGCCGTACCAAATTTGGCACTTACAATGTCGCCTCCAATGGGCTTACCGATAATCTTATCCGCTGTGTGCATGAAGACCGCTTCGGGATTCTTTGGATAGGCACACAGACGGGCTTGAACAAATTAGACCGAAACCTGCGATATGCCAATTTTGACAATGAACACAAAGGAAATATCGTCTATAAGATTTTTGAAGACCGCGATAGAAATATGTGGGTCGCGACAAGTGTAGGCGTTTTCAAATATAGCAATCCTACGGCTTCTCTTTCGCTGCCCACAGGCAAGCGTTATACACACAACGCGCAAGATAGCAGCAGCCTTTCGGGTAATCCTGTGCGCGTCTTTTTCCAAGATTCCAAAGGGCGCATCTGGTTGGGTACAGAATATCACGGCTTGAATTTGTATCTGCCTGAAAAAGAAGCCTTTAAGCGATACACACACGACCCTCTAAACCCCCAATCCATTTCGAGCAATCGTGTAAAGGGGATTCACGAGGATAAAAACGGTATCTTCTGGATTAGCACCCATGGCGGCGGTCTTAACCGTTTCAATCCCGAAACAGGCGAATTTATAGCCTACAAAACCGACCCCAACGACCCCTATTCTATTAGCACCAACCGCATCTATCCCGTCTATGAGTCTGAACAAGGCGATTTATGGGTCTTGACCAATGGCGGCGGGCTTAATAAAATGACCGACAAGGAAAAAGGCACGTTCATTCACTACACAGAAAGCGAGGGACTGCCCAATAACGTACTCTATGAAGTCCTTGCCGACTTAAAGGGCAATCTCTGGTTTAGCACCAATAACGGACTAAGCAAATTTAGCCCACGCGATACCCTTTTTACCAACTTCAACATTCAGGACGGACTACAAAGCAACGAATTTAATGCAGGGGCAGCCTTCAAAAATAGCAAAGGCGAGATGTTTTTTGGTGGCATCAATGGGCTTAACTATTTTCACCCTGATAAAATCGAGGCAAACGCCTATCGCGCTCCTATCATTTTTACCGATTTTAAATTGAGCAATAGAAGCGTGCAGGTAGGGGCAGAAAAGAGTGTGCTTTCAGAGCATATTAGCCAAACGGATACTATCTTTTTGCTGCACGACCAAAATTCATTTTCTTTCGAATTTGCTGCCCTGCACTATTCTTTCCCTGAAAGAAATCGCTATAAGTACAAATTAGAAGGCTTCGACCCTACCAATTATTGGACAGAAACCAACGTCGGCTCGGCTATTTACACCAACATAGACCCCGGTGTTTATACCTTTAAAGTCTTTGGTTCTAATTCTGATGGCATTTTCACAAAAGAGCCTATCAAAGTGGTCATCATTATCCAAAATCCTTGGTATCGCGAAACTTGGGCAATGGGAAGTGCCTTGATTTTAATTTTCTTATTGGTCTATCTTATCTATAAGATTCGTGTCTATCGCGTTGAGCGTAAGAAGAAAATCTTGGAAGACAAAGTGCAGGAGCGCACCTTCGAACTCGAAACAGAAAAGGCAAATGTAGAAAAGCAGCGCAATCTCATCGAGGAAAGCAATCGCAAAGTTACGGGCAGTATCCGCTCGGCGCAGCGTATTCAAGATGCCATTATTCCTTCAAATTCCGAATTTGATTTGGCTTTTGCCGATTATTTTATCTACTTCAAGCCGCGCGACATTGTTTCTGGCGATTTCTATTGGTGTACCCATACGGAAACGTCCTCTATCTTGGCGGTTGTAGATTGTACGGGTCATGGCGTGCCGGGCGCGTTTATGTCGGTAGTCGGATTTGCGCTTTTAGAGCAAAATGTAAAAGTCAAGAAAATTACCGAGCCTGCTCAAATTCTGACCGAAATGAATCAGGAAATTATAGAGTGGCTCAAACAAGACCAAATTATCGAGCATGAGCATGGTCCTTCTTTGAAGAGCCGCGAAGGTATGGATTTGGCACTTATCAATTTAGACCTTAAAAACAGGAAAATCATCTTTTCGGGTGCGAAAAATTCTATCTTTATCGTCAATGAGCGAGGCTCACAAGAGGTCAGAGGGGATAAGTTTTCTATTGGTGGTACAATGCTGCACAACGAAGAAAAGCTCTTTACGAATCATTTTTTAGCACCTGAAAAAGGTACTATGATTTACCTAACCACAGACGGCTTCTGGGACCAATTTGGCGGCACAGAAAACAAGAAATATTCCAAAAGCAAGTTCAAACAACTTTTGGAGCGTATCCATACCCTTCCTGCACAGGAGCAGCGCGAAGCCTTAGACAAAGCCTATCAAAATTGGAAGGGCATGCAGAAGCAAATCGATGACGTTTTAGTGATTGGCATCAGAATTTAGATTTGACATGAAAAAGCGATACTTTTTTTTAATAATAGCCTTCGTACTGCTTGCTGCCTGCGACCCGATTTATGGTTACAAGTATGAAGTTGAGAATCTTACCGAAAGCACCTTAGTAGTAGAGTACCTCGAAACCGAGAGCATCTTTGTCCGTCAATACCCCGATAGTCTTCGCCGCATCAGAATTGCACCGAATACCAAAAAGGCAATTTTCCTACAAAACCTGCCCGAAGCAAGCCCCAATCAGAGTCAAAGCCGCATCGAGGCATTACAGCACTTGCGCATTTCGAAGGCGGATACGATTTTTTCCAACGTCGATTTTTTGCAGAGTAGCCGTTGGGCATTGAGTCAAGAAAAAAATCCTACGCTTTATGTGTATCGTTTGCAGGTGCAGCAAGGTGATTTTTAGACTTCACAATAAAAAAGACAAAACTAAGCTATAAAATTTTACCCTACTTTTTATATGTTTATTGCTTTTAGAAAAATATCATGAAAAATATCAAACTTTTGTCCTTTCTTTTAGGCTTTGCCTGTTTTTTCCTTTTAGGAAGCGTTTTGTCTGCCCAATCTATTCCTAACAATCCAAACCTAACTGACAAAGAGGGCAAGAGGCAGGGACAATGGACAATCCTTTACGACAAGGGTTGGAACGTCATTACTGATACTGCCAATGTTGCCTACTACCGTCTTATAGCCTACCAAGACGATAAGCCCGTTGGTATCGTCAAAGACTTATATCGCGATGGCAGGGTGCAGATGGAGGCAACTTTATTGGCAGACCGCCCCCAAGACATAATGGACGGCGTTGTTATTTATTACGACGAAGAGGGCAATAAAGAAAAGGAAGCAATTTACAACAAAGGGCAATTAGAAAGTGAGAAATCGCTACTCGACCCCAATAGTTGGAAAGCTCTTGACCAAGCGGCAGGTAAGGCTCTTGAACAAGGGCAATACGAAACCGCAACTAAACTTTTCGAGCGAGTCAGAGAGCAAGCCGAAAAAGAGTTTGGCAAAATAACAAAAACTTATGGAAATGCCTGCAACGATTTGGGTTTAGTTTATTTATTACAAGGCAAATATGAAGAGGCAGAGCTGTTATTGTTAGAGGCAAGAGAAATTCAAGAGCGTGTTGTAGGCAAGGAAGGCAAATATTATTCAACATCTTGCCTCATTAATTTGGGAGCATTATATCTGGAACAAGGTTTATACACCAAAGCAGAACCCTTACTGATAGAAGCAAAAAATATTAGAGCAAATCTTTATGGACAAAATAGCCCAACTTATGCGGTTGCTTGCAGTAGGCTGGGGATATTGTATTACAATCAGCGTTTGTATGAAAAAGCGGAAACTTTGTTTATAGAAGTAAAAAATATCAGAGAAAGTGCGTCTGGGAAAAATAGTCCAGATTATGCTAATTCCTGCAACGATTTAGCCGTAATCTATCGAGACCAAAGAAAATTTAGTGAGGCAGAGGCACTCTTTGTAGAGGCGAAGGAGGCTATGGCACAAACTTTGGGCAGAGAGCATCCTAATTATGCGGCTTGTTGTGGCAATTTGGGGTTCTTATATCAAATGCAAGGTTTGTATGAAAAAGCGGAAGCCTTGTTTATGACAGCAAAAGATATTCAAGCGAAAACATCAGGCACATTTCACCCCGATTATGCCCAGAGCTGTATTTTTTTGGCATCTTTATATCAGGAACAAGGCTTATATGCTAAGGCTGAACCCTTGTATTTAGAAGTGGTAAATACTAAAATCGCACAAATAAGCAGTCTTCTGCCTACTTTTTCCGAAAGTGAGAAGATGTCCTATCTTGCCAGTATTAGGAACGTTTTCAATGGTTCGCAGGATTGGGCGATTGCTTATTCCAAAGAGAAGCCGAGCGTAATAGGCGAACTTTACAATCAAAACCTTTTTATGAAGAGTTTGGTCTTTTCTTCCACACAAAAGATGCGCAAACAGATATTGGGCAGCGGAGATAGCACTTTGATAGCAGATTTTGAGAATTGGAAAAATCAGAAAAGCAGCTATAACAAATTGCTCGAAAAGAGTGGCTTAGTAGCCGAAAAAGATGTAACAAGCCTTGATTCTATGGCTACGGCTATCAATCAACTTGAAAAAAGTCTTTCAAAACGCTCTACTCTTTTTGCCCAAAATGTACAGACGAAAAACTACCAATGGCAGCAGGTAAAGCAAAAGTTGGGTAAAAATCAGGTCGTGATAGAAATTATCCGAACCCTTCGTACAGTAGGCTACGATAGCTTAGGTGGCAGTATTCAAGATACGATATATGTCGCCCTTTTTCTAACCAATAAGACCAAAAAACAGCCTGAAATGCTTATCTTAGAAAACGGAAAAGATTTAGAAAGTAAGCATTTAAGTTTTTATAAAAATGCTATCCAATTCAAACTTAAAGATGCTAATTCGTATCTTCAATATTGGCAGCCAATCGCCTCAAAATTAAAGCAACTCAATAAAAAGGGTTTCGCTAAAATTTACTTTTCGCCCGATGGCGTGTATCACCAAATCAGCCTCAATACTTTGCAAGACCCTGAAAATGAACAGTTTGTATTAGAAAATCAAAATATTCAGCTTATCGGTACGAGTCGTGATTTGATAGAATTGGGGACAAAAGAAAAAGATTTAAGTCAGAATTTTGAAAATTATCAGGCTTATCTGGTGGGTTTTCCTACCTATAATTTAGAGCAGACCGAGCAAAAAACGCAGGTGCAAGACCGCAACTTTTCCGCTATCCAAAAAATTGCGGGTAGGCAGGTGAGCGTCTTGTATGGTACTAAACGTGAAGTTGAGGCTATTGCCGAATTTTTTAATCAAAAAAAGCTTCCTTCTCAAATTTATATAAAGGAAAAAGCAAGCGAGGGAAATCTTAAAAAACTGGTTGCGCCTACTATTCTGCATATCGCTACGCATGGTTTTTTTATACCCCCTCTCAAAGACAAGGGTGTGGAAAATATGCAGGAGGTAATGCGCAATAAAGTCTTAGAGAATCCGCTTTGGCGTTCGGGACTGCTTTTAGCAGGTTGTGAAAATCCAAAAGCGGAGGGCGAAGATGGCGTTCTGACCGCCGAAGAAGCCCTTAGTTTGAACCTCGATAACACTGAATTGGTCGTACTTTCTGCCTGCGAAACGGGTTTGGGCGACATTCAAAATGGCGAAGGGGTCTTTGGTTTGCAGCGAGCCTTTCAACAGGCGGGTGCAAAAACAGTTTTGATGTCTTTGTGGAAAGTATCCGATGAGGCAACTCAAATGTTGATGACCGAATTTTACAAAAACCTATTGGCGGGCAAGACCAAACGCCAAGCCTTTCTATCAGCACAACTTGCGCTCAAAGCACAATTTCCCGAACCCTACTATTGGGGAGCTTTTGTGATGGTGGGGGAATAGTAAAAAAAAATGGAAAACAAAAACCTGCAAGGTGCGCCTAACCTTGCAGGTTTTTTTTGTAAAAAAGCCGCTGGAACGCATTTTAGGGCTAATTTGAAAAAAAATACGAAAAAAAACGCGCTGAAATTTGGTGGTCTGAAAAAAAAGCATTTACTTTGTCCTACATTTATACAGAAGTACCGAGAGAATAGGCTCTGCGACGTACTGGCAACCTGTCAATAGACAAGGTGCTAACTCCTACCTTCATTCAGGACATATAAATCATTTTTGAAATGAAAAACAAAAGCCTCCCTTTCAGCATTTTTGATAGCCCCTTGCACCTAATAGAAAACGGTGCTTCCATCTCCTACTTGGCTATTCCTGAAAATCCAATCCATTCTTGTTGTTGTTGCTGTTGTTAAGCCTCCTTTGAAGGCTCTTTCGTTTGTGCTTTTTGCTGCGGTTGTCTAAGCCCCTCTGCTTACAACACCTTTCCCAAAGAAGCATCGAACCGATAAGAGCTCCAATATAGTGGCTTTTTTTTATACCCTATTTTCATATTTTGAAAATCAAGGTGCTTTGCTGCACAAAGTCAAGTTTTTATATCCGAAGCAATCTTTATTCAGTCTAATTTCAAATAAATTTCATCTTTCACCCCAAACTCTCTTTCGCATGGCTACTCCTCTTCATTTCGAAACCTTGCAATTACACGCAGGACAGGAAGCAGACCCTACCACAGGCTCACGCGCTGTACCGATTTATCAGACTACCTCTTACGTCTTTAAAGATGCTGCCCATGGCGCAAATCTTTTCGCGCTCAAAGAATTTGGCAACATTTACACACGCATCATGAACCCCACTACTGACGTTTTCGAGAAGCGTATAGCTGCCCTCGAAGGGGGGGTAGCAGCCTTAGCAACGGCTTCGGGGCAGGCGGCGCAGTTTTTGGCTTTAAACAATATTTTACAAGCAGGCGACAATTTTGTTTCTACTTCTTATCTATATGGTGGCACTTACAACCAGTTTAAAGTAGCCTTCAAACGCTTAGGCATAGAAGTTCGCTTTGCAGATGGCGATAAAGTTGCCTCTTTCGAGCGTCTGATTGATGAAAAAACGAAAGCCATTTATATCGAAACTATCGGCAATCCAGAGTTTAATATTCCTGATTTTGAGGCAGTTGCGGCTTTGGCACAGCGTCATCAAATTCCCTTAGTGGTGGATAATACCTTTGGCGCAGGAGGCTATCTTTTCCGTCCGCTTGCACATGGGGCAAATATCGTAACGGCTTCGGCTACCAAGTGGATTGGCGGTCATGGCACAAGCATAGGGGGCGTTATCGTAGATGGTGGCAATTTTAATTGGGCAAATGGTAAATTCCCACAATTTACAGAGCCTTCGGAAGGCTATCATGGTCTGAAGTTTTGGGACGTTTTTGGAGAAGGAAACCCTTTGGGGCTGCCAAATATTGCCTTTGCTATTCGTGCGCGTGTCGAGGGCTTGCGAGATTTGGGGGCTGCCTTAAGTCCGTTCAATTCTTTCCTATTGTTGCAAGGTTTGGAAACGCTTTCCCTGCGCGTGCAGCGTCATGTGGATAATGCCTTAGCCTTAGCAAAATGGTTGGAAAGACACGATTTGGTACAAAAGGTACATTATCCGGGTTTAGAAAGTAGCCCATATCACAATTTAGCCAAGAAATATTTAAAAAACGGTTTCGGCGGCGTACTTTCTTTTGAAATAAAGGGCGGAAAGGAAAATGCCGAAAAGTTTGTCAATAGCCTCAATTTGGTTAGCCATTTGGCAAATGTCGGAGATGCCAAAACGCTTATCATTCACCCTGCCTCCACTACGCACCAGCAACTTTCCGAAGCCGAGCAAATTTCGGCAGGCGTAGTGCCGTCGCTCTTGCGCGTTTCGGTGGGTATAGAACACATCGAGGACATCAAAGCCGATTTTATTCAGGCTTTTGAAAAAGTATTTGTAGAAGAATTAGCTTAATGTTATTTAGCCGTCGGCGAGGCGAAACATCTAAAAAAACAAAAACCTCGCTGACGGCTAACAGCCTCTGTTCAAGTAGGGACAAGGCACAGCCTTGTCCTAAGTTGGATTGAAATGAAATTGTTTATTTCAAAAAAACAAAAAACCTCGCTGACGGCTAACAGCCTCAGCGACGGTTCAAAAAAGATAAGAAAATGCAGATACAAGTTTCTGAAAAAGAGATGCTTACCGCTTCTTTTTTCAATGTCTATAAAAGGCAGATTTTGCAATTTGTTGCCTACTTGCTTTTGGTCTTGTTAGCCTTTGGGCTACTGGTGCTTTTGGCGTACTTTGATGAAAATAAAGTTAGTTTTTCTACCTTTTTAAGCGGTAGAGAACTACCTACTTGGCAGACTTTACAGAATATTTTTATTAAAATATTGCCTCAAATTTTGCTTATGATGTTGGTAGGATATATGGCACAACTCATCAATGGCAGTATCGGTATGGGCTATTGCGTCGTTTGTGCAACTTCTATGATGTGGGCGGGTCTGCCTGTGGCGGCAATTAGCAGCAGCATCAATACTTCGGGTGTTATCTCGAATGCAATGAGTGGCTATGCACATTATCGCTTTGGAAATGTAAATAAAAAAATGCTTTACTATTTGGCAGGAGCGGGTCTGATAGGGGCGATTTTGGGTGCTTTGCTCTTGCTTTCCATCAGTGCTGCCTATCAAGAATGGGCGTATGGGGCGTTGGCAATTTATACGCTTTTTGTAGGATTGCGACTTTTTTCTCATGCCTTTTCTAAGGGCAAAAAAGAAAAAAAGCAGACCGCAGGGCTTTTTCCTTTGGGTCTGATAGGGGGCTTTTCGGCGGCTTTTTCAGGCAGCGGCTGGGGACCTATCGTAACTTCCGAATTGATGCAAAAACGGCAAAATCTAAACTATGTAGTAGGTACGTCTTGTGTAGCAAAATTTGTAGTCAATACTATGGCTTCTCTTATCTTATTTATGCACATAGGCATGACAAATTTAGACGTAATTGTGGGTTTAGTTTTGGGAAGTCTTTTGGCTACCCCTACGGCTACCAAACTTACACGCCGTCTGCCACCGCGTCCGATGATGATAGCCGTCGCGCTTTTGGTTGTGCTTTCGAGCTTGAAGATGCTTTATCAATACTTGCCTATTTAATAATTTTATTTTGCAATAAAAATACAATACAAATACAATACAAATGAAAAACCTGCCACCTCTTAAAGGCTTAGAAACACTTTTGCCCGAAGCTGCCCTTGCATTTTTGGCGGAGCAGTTTCCGCAACAAGTCTGTTTCTCTACAAGTTTGGGTTTGGAAGACCAACTTGTTACGCATTTTATCTTTCAAAATAAATTGCCTATCACTATTTTCACCTTGCAAACAGGTAGGTTGTTTAAAGAAACAGAAGAACTTTTACACCAAACTCAAAATTATTACGGACAGAAAATAGAAATTTTCGAACCCCAAGCCGACACAGTAGCCCAATTAGAGCGCGAAAAAGGGCGTTTTAGTTTCTATGATTCGATAGAAAATAGGAAAGAGTGTTGTCAGATTCGAAAGGTAGAGCCTTTGCAGCGTGCCTTGTCGGGTTTTCGAGTTTGGGTTACGGGCATACGCGCCCAACATTCTGAAAATAGACAAAACCTACCTATTTGGGAATGGGACGAAAAGTTTAACTTGTATAAGTTTCACCCTTTGCTACATTGGACTTATGAAGAAGTTTTTGATACAATAAAAAAACAACAAATTCCCTACAATCCATTACACGAGCAGGGTTTTGTCAGTATCGGTTGTGAACCTTGCACGCGAGCGGTGAAGGCAGGCGAGGATTTTCGGGCAGGCAGGTGGTGGTGGGAAAGCAGCCAGCAGAAAGAATGTGGTCTGCATACGAAGTCATAAAATTTTTATACAATCCTAACAAAAAAGAAATGAACTATTTAGACCAATTAGAAGCCGAAGCCATTTACATCTTGCGCGAAGTGGCGGCAGAATTTGAAAAGCCCGCTTTGCTTTTCAGTGGCGGCAAAGATTCTATCGTCTTGGTGCATTTGGCTTTGAAGGCGTTTCGTCCTTTGAAGTTTCCCTTTCCTTTGGTGCATATCGATACGGGTCATAATTTTCCCGAAGCCTTAGCCTTTCGCGATACTTTGGTAGAAAAATTGGGTGAGCGGCTGATTGTCAGGCAGGTAGCGGATACGATTGCGGCTAAAAAATTGGTAGAGCCGAAGGGCAAATACCCAAGTCGGAACGCGCTACAAACTTATACGCTACTCGATACCATAGAAGAATTTGCCTTTGATGCCTGCATTGGCGGAGCAAGGCGCGACGAGGAAAAGGCGCGAGCAAAGGAGCGTGTTTTTTCGGTGCGCGACGAATTTGGGCAGTGGAATCCCAAATTGCAACGCCCTGAATTGTGGAACATTTACAACGGAAGAATCCAGAAAGGCGAAAATGTGAGAGTCTTTCCTATTAGCAACTGGACGGAATTAGACGTTTGGCACTACATCAGACGCGAAAAAATAGAACTGCCGCCTATCTATTTTGCTCATGAACGCGACTGTGTGCGAACTGCCGAAGGGCAACTTTTAGCCATTTCCGACCACATTCAAATCGAGCCACAAGACCAGCGCGTTAGGGCAAGTGTGCGATACCGAACCGTAGGCGACATGACCTGCACCGCCGCCGTACTTTCCCAAGCCACAACGCTTGACGAGGTAATTGCCGAAATTACCACTTCCAAAATCAGCGAAAGAGGCGAAACACGCATAGACGACCAAGTTTCGGAGGCGGCTATGGAGGATAGAAAGAAAAATGGTTATTTTTAATTTTCAAAAAAGCACCTATAAAATTTATTCAGATGGAAATATTACGCTTCATAACCGCAGGTAGTGTAGATGATGGCAAAAGTACGCTAATAGGCAGATTGCTTTATGATTCAAAGTCAATTCTGATAGACCAACTTGCCGCCATTACCAAACAGAGTAAAAATAGAGAAGCAGGCGAAATAGATTTGGCAATCCTGACAGACGGCTTGCGTGCCGAGCGCGAACAGGGCATTACCATCGATGTCGCCTACAAATATTTTTCTACCCCTAAGCGAAAATTTATCATTGCCGACGCGCCAGGGCATGTGCAGTACACGCGCAATATGGTTACGGGGGCTTCTAATTCCGACCTTGCTATCGTTTTGATTGATGCGCGTAAGGGAGTGATTGAGCAGACGCGCCGCCATGCCCTCATTGCCGCACTTTTGGGTATTCCCAAGATGGTAGTGGCGGTCAATAAAATGGATTTGGTAGGATATAGCCAAACTGTTTTTGAGCAGATTCAGGCAGATTTTCAAATTTTACAACAAAAACTAAACTTAGAAACCGTTAAGTTTATTCCTATCTCTGCCCTTAGCGGAGAAAATATTGTCAATCGCAGCGAATATGGATTGAGTTGGTATGAAGGCGAAACCCTTTTGGCATATTTGGAAAACGTAGAAATTGCGACAAAAAAACAAAAAAATGAGCAGCCGCAGCGTTTTTCGGTGCAGTACGTTTTGCGTCCTCAAACTGCCGAACTGCCCGATTATCGCGGTTATGCGGGAGCGGTAAAGAGCGGTATTTTCCGAAAAGGCGATACGGTTTGGGTGCAGCCCACAGGTCTTGCCACTTCGATAAAAAGTATAGAATTGAACCAAAAAGAAATTCCTTTTGCGGCGGAAGGGCAGAGTGTAGTCTTGCACCTTGCCGATGAGATAGATGTAAGTCGGGGCGATTTGATTGTAGGGGAAAAGCAGCCGCCTCTTATTGGTTCGCAGGTGCAGGCGCGTTTTTGTTGGTTGGATACCAAGCCTTTGCAAATAGGCGGCACTTATTTGCTGCAACAGCACAGCCGAAGGGTCAGGTGCAAAGTTAAAAATGTCGATTATCGCCTCAATATCAATACCTTAGAAAAGGAAAGCCAAGTTGCGCAGATTGCCTTAAACGACATCGGCAGCCTCGAACTGAAAGCGGCACAACCGTTGGTCTATGACCCTTATCAGGAGCTAAGGGCAGGTGGCAGTGCCATTTTGATAGATGAAACGAGCAATTTGACGGTTGCGGCTCTGATGTTTGAGCCGTTTAGGTAGGCACAAGGCACTGCCTTATTCTAAGTCGGATTGAAATAAAATTGTTCATTAAAAAAAACAAAAACCTCGCTGACAGCAATAAGTTCTATCAAAAATAAAAACCTCGCTGACGGCTAACAGCCTCAGCGACGGTTCAAAAAAAACCTTACAAATCCTGCAAGAAATGTAAGGTTGCGTTTTCCCAATGGGTAGCAGCCCATTGTGGCTTATCTTTTTTTCACCATTCAAAATTACAAAAAATGTCGAATCTTACCTTTTCTTTGAGCGGAAAAAGTGAAAGTTCTGCCAAATTTCGCGCAAAAGTGCGTCATTTCGAGCTTTTAGTAGATGAACCGCAGGCTTTGGGTGGCACCGACCTTGCGCCCAATCCTGTCGAGTACCTCTTGGCGGCTTATGCAGGCTGTTTGAATGTAGTGGCGCATTTGGTTGCGAAGGAGTACAATTTTGAGCTAAAAAGTTTGAAAATAAATTTGAAAGGTGAAATCAATCCTGAACGGCTTTTTGGCTTTTCCGACCTACAAAGGGCAGGCTATCAGGCTTTGGAGGTGCTTTTAGAGCCTGAAACAACGGCTTCCGACCCTCTGCTTTTGGAGTGGTTGCAGGAAATCGAGCGTCGCTGTCCCGTAGGAGATAACTTGCAAAACAGTACGCCTGTGGCTCTTTCTATTCAAAGAAGGGAGAAAGTTGTTTATTTTGATTAAGTTTAAAATATTGTACAAAAAAATAGCCTTCTTTGAGAAGGCTACTTTTTTAGCAAGTCGCGCAGTTCGGGTGCGATTTTGTTGGGAGAGTTTGCTTTGCGAATGAGTATCTTGCCATCTTTTAGGATTGCATAATGGGGAAAAGTGCTAATACCAAATAGTTGGGTTAGTTCTTTTTCTATTTCGGTATGGCTTACATAAAAATTTTTGCCCTTCATCTGAAAACGCTCAATCGCATTTTGCCATTCTTGCTCACTGCCCGATACGCAAATATTGATGAGTTCGAACTCGTCCGAAGGCAGGCTTTCTACCAATTTATTTTTGTCGGGAATGGCACGAATACAAGGAGCGCAGGAGGGAAACCAAAAGCTAAGATAAACCGTTTTGCCCAACGATTCATTAAGCAAGACCAAGTTTCCTTCTATATCTTTGAGCAAAAATTCTGGAAGTTTTTTTTCTGTGTTAAGATAAGTAACTTGTTGTGTAAAATCATTTATAGTATGTATTGCATAATTTTTAATTGCTTCTTGTTTAAAGTTGAGGATATTAAAAAGTGTAGAGGCTTCTTTTTCGTCGCTGGTTAGGGTTAGAAAATTAGTCAATAGATAGAGTTTGTAGTATTCCGCCACTTCAAAAGCTACCTGTTTTTCCGCATATTCGGCTCTGACTTTGAGCGTTTGTAGCGTGCTATCAGAGAGAAAAGGCGCACAGGTGGCTATCTCACTTATTTTTTTATAGCCCAAAGCTACCTGAATAAAGTTATCTAAGTGCATCATATAATAGGTACTGCCAAGCGCATGACGGTTGGAAAGGGGAGGGCTGACAAGACTTGTGTCAAAGGAAATGATGTATTGTGGGCTTTCTTTTGCTTGATTAAAAAACCAAAGGGGTAGGCTGTGTTTTTTCTGATAGGCTTCTAAATAGGCTATTTCCTTTTTTATAAAAGCCAACTTTTCTTCGGGCGTTAGCCCTGCTAAGGCAAAATCTGTTTCATGATAGCCCAAATCTTTAATTTTATCTACGGCATACTGGGTTAGGGTAGGATATTGGCTGGTTAAAATTTTTTCAAAAATATATTCATCATTTTCTTTATCATATTTAATTTGTACTTTTAAAGTGTCATTCGGCACAAGTACAAGAAAACTGACATAATTGCGTTGCGGTTTGTTTCGAAGCAGGCGCACCGTTTCGGGAAGATGCAAACTAACTGTTCCTGCAAAAATACCTTGTGCTACCTGCGCTAGTTCAAATCGCGCCCAACTTTTAGTAAGGGCAGGGCGGTATTCAATGCTATAATCTGCATCAGGACAGGTGGGGCAGTGCATTTCAACATAGGTCGTGGAGTTGAATTGCAGCGCAAAGGTTGTATCTGTATTTTGGGCAAAAAGAGAGCTGCTCAAAAAAAGGAAGAGGAGGAGAAGTGTATTTTTCATGTTGTTATCATAAACTTTTCACAAAAATAAGACCCATAAAAGTAAAATTTTAAATGCGATTGGACAAGTTTTTTTAATCACTTTAACAAATTTTAACTTGCCAAAGCACAAAAAAATAGCCTTCTTAGAGAAGGCTACTTTTTACTTTCTAAACTTTAAAATTAACCACACACTTTACTAATTTACTTTGTACCCATTTCTATAAGTCTTAATGATGGGTTGCTTCGCCTGCGCCACGTGGGAGGCGGATTTCTTCTACAATGTCCTGTACCTCTTGCGGTGGGGGGGAGTTAGCGAACTCACAACAAGGGCTACTACTACATTGACTATCATGCCTATCGTGCCGATACCTTCGGGAGAAATGCCAAAGAGCCAGTTGGCAGCGATATTTTCTTCTTTGGGAATGGCAAATTTGAAGTAGTAGATGTAGCCGATTGTGAAAAGCAAGCCAATGACCATGCCTGCAATCGCACCCTCGCGGTTAAGGCGTTTGTAGAAAATGCCCAATACAATGGCGGGGAAGAAGGAGGCGGCTGCCAAGCCGAAGGCAAAAGCGACTACCTCTGCCACAAATCCGGGCGGATTGATACCGAAATAACCTGCAATTACTACCGCTACGGCTGCTGCTACACGTGCCGCCACTAATTCGCCTTTTTCGGAAATATCAGGCATGACGATTTTTTTGAAAAGGTCGTGTGCAATAGAAGTAGAGATAACCAAAAGCAAACCTGCCGCTGTAGAAAGGGCTGCTGCCAAGCCGCCTGCCGCTACTAAGGCAATGACCCAGTTGGGAAGCTGTGCAATTTCAGGGTTTGCCAAAACCATAATATCTCTATCTACGGTAAGTTCGTTGCCTTTCCAACCTTTGGCTTCGGCACTTGCTAAAAAGGCAGCATCTTTCGATTTTTCATTGTAGAATTGGACAATACCATCACCATTCTTGTCTTCAATCGTGATAAGTTTGGTCTTTTCCCAGTTTTGTACCCAAGAAGGCATTTCCGAGATTTTCTTACCACTGACACTTTCAATCATATTAGTACGCGCAAAGGCAGCAATCGCAGGGGCAGTCGTGTAGAGAATTGCGATAAAAATAAGGGCGTAGCCTGCCGAAATACGCGCATCTTTTACTCTTGGTACGGTAAAGAAGCGCACAATTACGTGTGGCAAACCAGCCGTTCCTACCATCAAAGCAACCGTAATGGCAAAGACATCTATCATAGATTTTGCACCGTCAGTATAGGCAGCAAAGCCCAATTCTTTGTGCAAACCGTCTAATTTATCCAAAAGATAGAGGTCTGTTCCTGCTACTTTTGCACCAAAACCAAGCTGTGGAAAGAGGCTATCGGTCATTTGTAGCGAAATGAAAATCGCAGGCACCATATAGGCAAAAATCAAGACGCAATATTGGGCTACCTGTGTGTAAGTGATGCCCTTCATACCACCCAAAACGGCGTAGAAAAAGACGATACACATGCCGATAACTACTCCCCATTCGATTTGCACTTCCAAAAAGCGCGAAAATACTACGCCCACACCGCGCATCTGACCCGCCACATACGTAAAGGACACGAAAAGGGCGCAAAAAACGGCTACCAAACGCGCCGTTTGAGAGTAATAACGCTCACCCACAAAGTCGGGAACGGTGAATTTGCCAAATTTTCGTAGGTAGGGTGCAAGCAAAAGTGCCAAAAGTACATAACCACCTGTCCAGCCCATCAAATAAACTGAACCGTCGTAGCCAATGGCGGCAATGATACCAGCCATAGAGATAAAAGAAGCTGCCGACATCCAGTCTGCCGCCGTCGCCATGCCGTTAGCAAGGGGCGAAACGCCACCGCCTGCCACGTAAAATTCTTTGGTAGAGCCTGCTCGCGACCATATCGCGATGCCTATATAGAGGGCAAAGGTTAGCCCCACGATGATATAAGTCCAAATTAAGATACTCATAAAAGGTGCTGTGTTTTAAGGTTGTAAAGGTTTGAAAAGCTATGAGAAGGCAAATAAGTTGGAAATAAACTTTTATTTTTCATCTACATCATATTCTTTGTCTAATTTAGACATAAGCCAGACATAGACGAAAATAATACCCACAAAAATATACATAGACCCTTGTTGGGCAAACCAGAACCCTAACTTGAAGCCCCCAATGCGAATCTCATTGAGCGAATCGGCAAAGAGAATCCCTGCGCCATACGAGGAGATAAACCAGATGAAAAGTAAGATGCCAACGTAGGTGATATTTTTGCGCCAATATTCTTTTAGGCGTTCGATATCCTGACCGTTTTTGTTTAGATTTGATGCCATGGTGGTGTGTGTTTAGAGAGAAAAGGATTTTTTTAGAAAAATAAACAGAAAAACAAAGACTTGGTGCGCCCTGCCTCTTTCTATGAGGCAGAGCATTTTTCAATAGGGTTTAAAGTTGAAGTGAAAAAAGGCTACAAGAAGATATGCGTCTGCAAAATCAGTTCGCCTGCGCTGCCGCTTCTATTGCGGTCGGTGTCGTAAAGTGGGCGCGTGCTATACTGAATCGTGATTTTGGCGTGATGCGAATTGATAAAGTAGTTCATGCCCAAATCAAATTGGGTAGAAGAATCATTCAAACGCTCAAAATCTTTGTAGGTAAAGGCGGCAAAGGGCTGAACTTTGTTGCCGTTCTTGAAAGTAGGCAGCAAATAACCCAGTTGGGTATAAGAGATATTGCCTGTACCGATAAGCGGTTGCGAGTTGCCTGCGCCTGCAAAGGTCGCCTTAGCAGGGTCGGAGCCTGTCGCAATGTTCATAATGCCTACGTTGCGCAAGTAGTTGTCGCCAAAATCGTAATTGTAGAAAACGCTGTAAGCAGTTAGGGCAGTCCCTTTTTCCTTATTAAGCGGCAAATCTAAAAAGGCATCAATTCCGATAAGCAACATGTCGTGATTGGTTACTACGCCTGCTGTTTTTGAAGCCGTCGCTTCGGGGTGATAGTGAAAGCCTGCACCGATATTAAAGACCTTTTTAGAACCCAAATAAGTGCCTACAAAATAGGGAAGTAGGTTTGACTCCATGTCAAAAAACTGCCAATTAAAATAGCCTTGTGAAGCCCAATTTTCGTTTCGCACATTGACCGCTATGCCGTTATCTGCCACATCTTCGGCTCTGCCGCCTACGCTAAAAGGCTTATTGTAGGCGATACGATAATCAAGTTTGCCCAACTGACCCTTTGCGTAAAAGCCAAACTGACGCGCAAATTGGTCGGTGAGTTCTATCAAAGGCCAGTTGAAGATAGGTGCATCTATGGTCATAAAGTTGAGCGTGCTGGCGTTGGTCATGCGCGAAATGCCATTCCAATAGTGCAAGCCGCTACCGATATAGAGCTTTTTATCTACTACTTTAAATTCGTTCCAAATATCGTGAAGGAAGAGTTGTGGCTTTTTGGCAGAAACGGCGATGTCGCTCTGTCCGCCGATAGCACCACTATTTCCTGTCGCGCCTCCTGCGGGTATGCCTCCGTTCACGAAAGTTTGGTTATTGATACCGAAGTGAGTCATTATCATAAAGCGCGGCGAAATCTGTGCATACGCCAAAACACGCGCCCTGCGCATGCCTACATCAAAACTATTCGCCTGCTCTGCCCCATTGACATCTAAAGTCCCAGGGTTATTTTCCGTATAACGCGCCCAGACCTGATTCCAGATAATAAAGCGGACGTACTTTTTTCCGTCTTCGCTCAATTTCATAGTCAGCGGTTTGTAGCTGTGGTCTTCTTTGGGTTTTTCCGCTTCTTGCGAAAAGGTTTTGTAAAGTGGCAGGATTGCCAAACAAAACAGCAGTGTAAAAAATCTTTTTTGCATCTTTGTTGTGTGTTTAGTTGGTAAAACTTTCTTTTGCTTTGGTGAGGGCAATTTAGGCAGAGAGCCGTTGAAGATGCAAAATGAGTATCGTTTTTTGTAAAAATGAGATAGCTATTTCAAAAAGACCCAATAGAAGCGGAACACTCTCAAAATAGATGAAGTAAGGTTTTTTCCTTTTTTGTCAAATTTAGATAATAAGCATAACTTATTTGTCGCGTGTGATTTTCTTCTGTTTAATTTTGTCTTTCTTGCCACAAAACTTATAAAAGTTGCGTCTTTCCGAAAATAACCGCCTTTTGAAGAGCCTTTTAAAGGTAGCGCAGAATTTTATTTGGCTGATAAAAACGCAAAAATAATTCAGATTTGTATTTTTTCAAGATTCGAAAACGCTATTTTTTACAGAAAAAAAAGATTTTTTTATTCCAAATCAAAACCCCAAATTTGCAGTCAGAAAGCGAAGACTCTTTAAGACGCTTAACATTTCTATTTGACGTAGTAGCATTAAAAACAAATACACCAACTCAACAAAACAACACCTCGATGCGCTCTTTGATTATTGGAATTAGCTTTGTTTTTTGCTTTCTTTTTTGGAGTTGTTCTGATGAAGGGGCAGAAATATCCTATCGCACCACCGCGACTCTGATTTATAAAAATCAATCTAAGCAGCCTATTAAAATGGTTGTTTACAACAAGTTAGGCAGTGCTTTTCGTACCCTTCGCTTGCAAGAAGGAGAGTCTGTATCGGTTGAATTGGAGGGTGATGTTGGGGTAAAACCTTGGCATTTTAATGACAATATCAATTCTGCTGGGGACTCATCTGTTATCATTTTTAATGAACTACTATGCCTATCAGAGGTAGATAGAGATGATAAGTACAGAGGCACTTTCGACTTCCGCAACTATGATAACTACACGCCTGAATTAGTGCAGCAGCGCAAATTCACGCTCTACTATACTTTCACCGAAGAACATTATGCGCAAGCACAGCCTTGTGAGTAGCATTTGATTGGTCAGGGCGGGGTTTTCTGCTCTGACTTCTTCGCTAACATCAAAACTAAATACACTAACCCCACCGAACCTCATGTTGATACGCTCTTTGATTATTGGAATTAATCTTATTTCTATTCTATTTCTGACGGCAGCCTCTTGTACTACAGACGAAGCACCCATACAAAGGGCTATGTTTGTATATAAAAACATGACACCTTATGATTTATCGGTTAATGTTTATCCTACTTCTGATGCGGCTTTGGTGAAGCGTTTTCTCATTCGTACCAATGATTCGCTTGTGGTAGAACAAGTAGGCGACCCAGGGTAGTGGCGTGGTATATGAGTCATGGTAATAGTGATTCGGTTATTATCGCTTTTGATAATGAAAAGTGTATCAAACATGAAACTGAAACAAAAATAGGCACTTTCGACTTCCGCAACTATGATAACTACACGCCACAGTTAGTCGAGCAAAGGAAATTCACGCTTTACTATACCTTCACCGAAGAACACTATGCGCAGGCGCAGCCCTGTGAGTAGTTTCTCAAACCCTAAGTTTCTTTAATAAACTTAGGGTTTTTCCCTTTCTAATATACATTAACCTCACCGAAATCCATGTTGATACGCTCTTTGATTATTGGAATTAGTCTTATTTTGAGCTTGTTATTGACAGCAGCGTCCTGCACAACTGACCACGGTCACATAGAAAAAGTCAAATTTGTATATAAAAACACTACCTCTCAACAAATTAAAATGAATTTGTTTAATAGCATTGATACAAATCCCTTTAAGACCTATCAGTTGTCGCCCAATGACTCTGTGGTTGTTGATTTGGTGGGCGACCCTTTTGTTCAAGCATGGGGATTTAGACAAAGTCTTGAAGAAACAGGTGATTCTTTGGTTGTTATTTTCGAAAACGAAAAATGTCTTTCTCATACTTTTCGCAATAGAACAGGCACTTTCGACTTCCGTAATTACGACAATTACACCCCTGAATTAGTTAAACGTGCTAAATTCACGCTTTACTACACCTTCACCGAAGAACACTATGCGCAGGCGCAGCCCTGTGAGTAGTTTAATGTCATTGGTGAAGACACCAATAACGGCATAAGATGAATAAAAAAGCCTCGCCGACGGACAACGCCCTCGGCGACGGCTGCTTCGGTTATAGATGTAAGAAAATATGCTATTTTTCACTTTTTCAGCCCATTCTCTACCTAATTCTGCCTAAGATTGCCCCCTAAATTTTTCCCATTTGATAAGCATAAATTTATCGCCTACAGGGGTGATAAGCAAGCTATTGTCGATGACGTTTTCTTTGTCCTCTAAAAATTCTAAAAGCTCGCGGTGCTTCAAGACGCGATACGTAGGTCTTGAATCGCGCATCTTGGGGCGGCTGATGCGGTATTCTTTCACCCAGTTCATGACCGATACGTGACTTACGCCAATGATGCGCTCTATTTCGCGGTAGCTAAGTCCTTCCAAATAAAGCTGTAAGGCTTTGATGACGTAGTAGTTATCGATGCGTTTTCCTTCTTTTTGTACGGTGAAGTAGTATTCGCAGGCTTTACAATAGTAGCGTTGTCGGTTTCTGATAACGCCGCTTTTGATGGTGCTGTGGTTGTCGCAGCGTGGGCAGTTGGGTAATTGTGCGGACATAGGACAAAATTTTGTTTGTGTTGGGAAAATGGGAAAGGCGTTTTTTTCATGGCTATCCTAACTTTACAGCGCGTAGCTACTGCAATTTAGCATTTGTATATCAATTTACCAAATGCTATTTCTATTTTTTTTGGTGGGAAGCAAGTTTTCCAAAATTTTACGAGGCAAAAAGTGGCTTAGAAGATATAAAAAAGCACTTTTGTAGCCAAAAGCGGTATTTTTATCTTCTACATTTGAAATTACGGCTAAAAAATGCGATATTTCAACCCAATTTGTCTTTTGCTTCATCTTACCTTTATCTTTCTTTCACCTAACTATTCATTTCCCATGCAAAATTTGTTTCCTACCTTTACTTTATGCCTTCTCCTTTGGCTTTTGGGTGCAGTAGGGCAGTCTTTATGGGCGCAAAATGAGCCAATTTCAGAACAGGAATTGCGTCTTTATGCCAAGACGCTCAAAATGCACAATCCTTTACAAGCCGAGTATGAAAAAGAAGTGGCGACGCTGATTCAAAATTCGCCCATTGGGGTCGAGCTTTTTACACAAATTTTGGTAGAAGGCGAAAAAATTGTACCAAAAGACAAGCAAGCCGCCTATCAGACGCTCAAAGTAGAACTTACCACTTTGAAGCAAAAGTTAGAAGCCGAAAAGCGCAAGTTGGCAACTTCGCAGGGGCTTTCCGAAGCGCGTTATTTCTACATCAAGGCAGCCATTGCACAAGACCACAACCTGCACAAACAGGTGCATCAATTTGTAGTGGCGCAAGATTAGATTTTTTTGAAAATGATTTTAAAACAACACCATTTCACAAACACAATAGAGATGAAACAATATCTACCTCGATTCACCAATGCGTTTTCGCACTTCTCACGACGACAACCACTTTTTGGGCATCTTTTCCTGCTCTGCCTCCTAAGCCTTTGGGCGAAAGAAGCACAAGCCCAACTTCCCAATCGCTACTTAGAGGAGGTCTTTCCTACCACAACGCTCATACCCAACGTCCGTTTTGGCACAAATATTCCCAAAGTACGCACAACACCACAGCTTAATCCCTTTGCACCTTTTTTTGCACCTACCGCCAGCATCGTAACGCCAAATGAGGGCGATATGGCGACGCAACAGCAAAATTTGGACATGGATATTTACCTGCCCACAGGTGATACGCTTACCAAACGTCCTGTTATTATCATCTGTTTTGGAGGTGGTTTTGTGGCAGGCAGTCGCGCAGATACCGATATTCAACGTTATGCCGAGCGTTTGGCAAGGCGCGGTTTTGTTACGGCAGCGATAGACTACCGTTTGGGTATGAATATTTTAAATGCAGATGCTTCTTATCGCGGCGTGTATCGTGGCGTTCAGGACGGCAGGCAGGCAGTTCGCTTTTTTCGCGCCAATGCCGCCACTTATGGCATAGACCCTGACCAAGTTTTCATTGCAGGGCATAGTGCAGGTGGTTTTGTGGCTTTGCACAACATTCATTTGGATAAGGTAGGTGAAATTCCTGTCCAGACACAAGCCGTTCCTTCGGGTACGTATGGCAATTCCAACAACTGGCCTTCTTTGGGTGGGCTTGATGGGGTAGGTCAGAATCAGACCCAAAATGGAAAGGCAAACATGGCTTTTGCTTGGGCAGGAGCTTTGGGTTTTCTTTCCTATGTAGAAGGTGCAGACGACGCGCCTGCCTGTATGTTTCATAGTGTTGATGACGGCACAGTGCCTTATAGCAGTGGCGAGCCTTTTCCTGATTTCGCTTTTATTACGGATTTGCCCGTTGTATATGGCAGTGGTACAATTCACCCCTACGCACAGGGCGTTGGCGCACCCACTACCCTGCATGATACCACAGGTTTAGACCACAATCCGCATCTTAGCACAACGGCAAATGAGATTTTGGTACGCAATCGTATGGGCGAATGTTCCTATGAATACCGCCTCAAACCCTTTGAGGTGCAAATTGTAGGCGACGACCAAGTTTGCTTTTCAAGTACCAATCCTGCTCTCAATATCCGAACTTATACCCTTTCCAATACCGACAATTATCACTATGAATGGCAAGTAGTAGGGGGAACTTTCGTAACGCCGCCTACCGTTTTCAGCACTTCGGTACAGGTACAATGGAACAGTGCAGGCACGCATAGCCTCTCTGTTCGTCCTTTTCAGCGGAATTTGGCGCGAAATAAAACCCTCATTACGCGAACCGTTACCGTTACTGCGCCTTCAAATCCGCCCCCTATCACCTGCCCTGCCAATGTTTCGGCAAATGCAGATGCAGGGCTTTGCAGTGCCAATCTAACCCTGACTGCTCCTACCGTAGATGGGTGCGCCGTTTCTCTTGTCAATGATTTCAATAATACGGCTGATGCAAGCGGCGTATATCCCGTAGGCACAACCGCCGTCGTCTGGACAGTAACCGACATCAACGGCAACATCAACACTTGCACCCAAACGGTGACGGTGGTAGATGCCCAAAATCCTACGGCAGTTTGTCAGAATCTGAACCTCAATTTAGATGCTTCGGGTTCGCTTACCTTTTCGGCTACTGATTTTAATAATGGTAGCGCGGACAACTGCCTCATTGCCTCGATTTTGTTTGACGATACAGGGCTGGCTACCAAAACTTTTGATTGTAGTCAGATAGGTACGAATACAGTTACAATTCGAGTAACAGACGCAGCAGGGAATAGTAGCACCTGCACCGCAACGCTTACCGTCGTTGATAACCTTACGCCTACCCCCCTTTGTCAGAATTTGAGCCTCAATTTAGATGCTTCGGGTTCGCTTACTGTTTCGGCTTCCGACTTTAATAATGGCAGTAGCGATAATTGTGGTATTATTTCCATTTTATTTGATGACACAGGAACGGCTACCAAAACTTTCGATTGTGGTGATGTTGGTGCGCACAATCCTGTTATTCGTTTTACAGACGCGGCAGGAAATAGTAACACTTGCACCGCAACGCTCAATGTATTGGACTTTACTTTACCTACTGCGCTTTGTCAGAATTTGAGCCTCAATTTAGATGCTTCGGGTTCGCTTACCGTTTCGGCTTCCGATTTCAACAATGGCAGCAACGATAATTGTGGCATTGCTTCTATTTTGTTTGACGATACGGCTGCGGCTACCAAAACCTTTACTTGTGCTACGGCAGGCGTACAAAATCTTGTCATTCGCATTACTGATACAAATGGCAACGTTAGCACTTGCTCTGCAACGCTTACAGTAGCAGATAATACATTGCCTACGGCAGTTTGTCAGAATTTGAGCCTCAATTTAGATGCGACAGGTTCGCTTACAGTTTCAGCTTCCGATTTTAATAATGGCAGTAGCGATAATTGTGGCATTGCCTCTATTGTATTTACTGACACAGGTTTGACAACGAAGACTTTTTCTTGTGCCGACTTGGGTACGCAAGCGGTTATGATTTCCGTAACGGATACAAATGGAAACGTTAATGCTTGTACGACAAATGCCTTTGTGAGTGCCAATGAATTTTTGGTTTATAGTGGCGCACAGTTTAGTGAAAACAACGCCAACGATGGCAGTATTGGCAATGCGCTCAATCTTACCCTTGCGCCTTGCAAGGAATTTGCAGGGGCAGACGGAACAGATTTAGTCGCCACAGGTGCGGTTACGGTACTCAATTTGCCCGCAGGTCTGACGGCACAAATCATCAAGACAAGCGGCACAACGGCTACTTTTTCTTTGGTAGGAAATGCTAACCCGCACACCAGCGCGGAAAACGTCAATGACCTAACCGTTACTTTCTTAGATGCAGCTTTCAATGGAGGAAATGCGACAACAGTTAGTGGCTCTGTCCGAAACGATTTGCAGGTCTTGTTCCTCAATAGCCCCTTAGTAGGGGGTGGCGGCTTTATTCCTGCCCCTGCCCTAACGATTCCAAACCAGTTTCGCCTCGTGGCAGTCAATACGCATAGTATCGCGCTAACTTGGGAACTTTCGCCACAGGCACAAGGCTATCGCCTCTATCGTTATAGTGCTGCAAACGGTTGGGAAGTTATCGCCTTTTTAGAGGCAGATGTGAGTGAGTATTTGGACACAGACTTGCAAAATGATACCGAATATCGCTACCGTTTGGAAGCCTATCGCGGTGCAGAAACGGCAACAGCAAATGGCAGAGAACATACCTATCCCGAAATGCCTTTGGTAGAAATTTTGCGCCCTGCCTGCTCAAACAATCCTTATGTGCGTTTGCAGGCTATCAATCGCCACACAAACCCCGTTTTTCTTTGGTATGATGCACCCCAAGGCGGAAATTTGCTTTTCAAAAGCCTGACGACACGCATCTTCGAGTATCCTATTTCTTCGCCTACCGTCTTTTATGTGGCGGCAGAAGGGTTGAAATACGAAAGCACCGAGCGCACAAGGGTAGAAATTATACCCCAAACCGCTCCTATGGCGCAGTTTCTGAACCTAACCTCTGATTTGGCTACCCAAAAGGCGATTTATACCTGCCAAAATAGCAGGCTTTTGGAACTATTAGAGCCTACCAACGACCTTATCCAAACCTATACTTGGTATCGCTATGGCGTGCAGGTAGCCCAGACGCAAACGCCCGAATACCTCGCTACCGAAAGCGGCATTTATACGGTGAGAGTAGAAAACGCGAGTGGCTGTTTTACGGTTTCAGACAAAGTAGCGGTTTATCTCAACTATCAGCCCGAAGCCAAAATTTTGGCTTCCGCGCAGGTCTTTTTCTGCCGCCAAGGGCTTTTGAGTGCCAAATCATTGCCCAATGCGACTTACCGTTGGTTTAGAAATGGAGAATCGGTAGCAGAAGGCGAAGTTCTCACCGTATCTATGGCAGGAAACTATACCGTAGAGGTTTCCCAATATGGCTGTACGCAAACTTCGTCCGTAGTTGAGGTTGTTTTGGGAGCTTTCCCCGAAGAAATTGCGCTAAGTGCCACAGATACACAAATATGTCAGGGCAGCACAACGGTTTTAGAAGTGCCTGCTTTTCCACAGACGCTTTACCGTTGGTATAGAAATGGCATTTTCCTAACCACAACCCAAGTTCCGACCCTTGAAGTGGGCAGCGAAGGCGTTTATACGGTAGAATTGCGCTCGCGTGCGGCGGGTCAGAATTGCGCACAATTCACCTCTGCCCTTGCGCTGGACGTGATTGCGGTAGAAAAGGCGCGTCTTTTGCGTATCGGTTCGGCTCTAAAAGTGGAAACACAGGGGCAGGTAGCGCGTGTAGATTGGTATTTTAATGGTGAAATGCGCAGCGATTTAGGCAATGCACTTGAAATTACGCCTACACAAGTGGGACACTACCAAGCCGAAGTGGTCTATGCCTCGAATTGTGCCACCAAAACGCAACGCCTTTTCCTAACCACAGGCGTTACGGGCGAGGAGCAAGAGCCTACCGAAAATCTTGCGTTGCAGATTTTCCCAAATCCTACCCAAGACCTCTGCCATCTTGTAGGACTCGATAAAATCTTCGAAAAAGACCTGCAAGTAGAAATTCACGATGCCACAGGCAAAGTCGTATGGATACAAAAGTATGAAAACGTAGAGCCAACGCTTCAAATCCAGACCCAATCGTGGGCGAATGGAAGCTATTTTATCGTGCTTTCAAATGCAGAAAAAACGGTAATTAGAAAACTCATCAAAGAGTAGTCGGTTTTGAATAGTTTTAAAACCAACTTTTAAACTTTTTACTGAAAAACCCTAAGAAAAGCAAGATTTCTTAGGGTTTTCTTTTTTATGCTCGTCTTTATCGGAAAAGTTTAGGGTAGCATCTGATAGGCTTGGTCTATGTAGGTATAAAAATCGCGGTCGTGGGGGTCGTTTTCGGATTTGCCTCCGTTTTGGTGTCCCAATCGCACAATAATTAGGTTGTCTTCGGGTATGACAATTACGTTCTGCCCCAAATGTCCGCGCAGGTAGAAAATTGCTTTGTTTTTGTAGTTACTAAGCCAAAAGCCATAGCCATATTCGGGCGAGTCGGCAAAGCGCGGTCTGATGCAGGTCTGGACAAAGGCAGTGTCGAGAATCTGTTTGCCGTTCCAATGCCCTAAATCTTTGAAGAGTTTGCCAAAACGGGCAAAATCACGCGCATTGCTGGCGATACAGCAGTAGGCTTTTTCTGTGCCATTTTCGCTATCTAATTGCCAAAAAGCGGGGTTTTCCGCACCCAAAGGCTTCCAAAAACTTTCCGAAATATAGTCGGCTAAGGGCATTTGCGTTGCCTTTTCGATGACCATGCCCAAAAGTTGGGTATTGCCACTCAAATAATGAAAACGTTGGCTTGGCGGCTCACTCACTTCAAGTTCCAACATCATTTTATCTAAGTCGTCATAGAAATAGGCTTTGGTTGTGATAGAAAAAGGACTGTAATAATTTTCGTCCCAGGCCAAACCCGAAGCCATCGAGGAGAGGTCGCCTACGCTTAGGTCGGAGGCATATTTACCCTTTAATTCGGGTAAAAAATCAACTACCTTTTGGTCTAAAGATTTAATTTTACCTTCTTTAATGGCATGTCCCAAGGCGGCAGTAACAATACTTTTAGCCATCGAAAAAGAGTTGGTGTGCGAATTGGCATCATATCCTTCGGCATAATATTCGTGAAGGAGGCTATCATTTTTGATGATTAAAAAGGCTACAGTGCCTAATTCCTGATGCGTCTGTTGTAAAATGTCGGGAATGGCTTTTTGGTTGTAATGTTGATGTTGCGCCCAAGGCTGCCTTTGGTCGGGTGCGTTTTTGATAGTACGGTTGTCAAATTCTTTGTAATCGCCTAAAAAAGCGGTTTGGTGTCCTTGCAGGTAGATGGTACGCACGCCCTTGAGCAGGTAGTCCATATCGAGGCTATAAGCCGTTATGACAACGCCTACCAGCAGCAAACCCACTACGAGCAGCGAAATTTTTAAGGTTTTCATTAAGATTTTCATATCGATAAGCAAAAAGGTTGAGAGATAAAGAGGCGAAAAAAGGCTGCGACTTTGTTTGGAGTCATCTAATTAGATAGCAAAAATAAGCATTTTAGGCTATATGTCCCAATCTTCCTGCTATCCATTTTGCCTTTCTTGAACCTGATTTTGGTTCTGAAAACTTTTTTTATTTCAATCCGACTTCGGACAAGACAATACCTTGAATACCTTGTCCCCAACATTTGCCCTTCATTTTTAGAATCTAACATCATGGGGGCAAAAAGGATAAAAAAGACAATTTTATCGCTACTTTTCGGCTTTGGGTTTGTGTAGGCTTCGGATTTGCTTTATCTTTGTTGTAGGCGCATTGGGTCGCTTTTATTATCTTTCGCTACATTTTTAATAAAAATATGATGTATTTAAAACACTGTTTTGGGCGCATGGCAGCCATTCTTTTGCTTGCCTTTTTATCTATGGGGCAGCCTTTTTCGCTTCTCTGGGGACAGCAAGCAGCTCTTTCTGACCTACCACAAGAATCTTCTCAAAGTAAATCCTCTCAAAATGAATCAGGTAGGGGGCTTTCCGATAACAAAGAAAAGCACAAGTATTGGGTCTTTTTTAAAGAAAAAGAACAATTTACACAAGACCCTACCCTTTTGGTTTCGCCAAAAACGCTGCAAAATAGGTTGGCTTTGGGCTTGCCACTTTTTCAAGAAAGCGATTTGCCACTCACAAAAAAGCAACTTTCAATCATTACCGAAGAAAAAGCAGAAGTAGTTTGTGTTTCAAAGTGGCTCAATGCCGCCTCTGCCTATCTAAGCCAAGCGCAGGTAGAGAAATTGCGTCAAGCTCCTGAAATTGAGCGTGTAGAACGCCTCGATGTAAGTTTGCAGGTGGTAAAATTTCCTACCAACGACTATGAAAATGCCAAATACGGAACGGCAATGGAGCAACTTGGGGTGCAGGCTTTTCAGAAATTAGGACTGACGGGCAAGGGCGTTACGGTGGGCGTAGTTGATGCAGGTTTTTATGGGGCAAAGGATAGCCGCAACCTGATTCACCTCTTCCAAAGTGAGGAGCAGCGCGTTTTGGGTGTGCGCGATTTCGTCTATCCGCAGCGCAGCAATCACTTCAACGATTCGCAATATGGCTCTGAAAGTCATGGTACGCAGGTTTTGGAAATGCTAACAGGGTTTGATAGCGAGAAAAAAGCCTACTATGGGGCAGCCACTGATGCCAACTTTTATTTGGCACGCACCGACGACGGCAAAGGCGAATATCGTGGCGAGGAGGATTTTTGGATAGCCGCAATAGAGTGGCTCGATAGCGCGGGTGTGCGTTTAGTCAATACTTCTTTGGGATATTCAAAAGGTTTTGACGATAAAAATGAAGACTACGCACCCGAACAGATGGACGGTCAGACGGCAAAAATTACGAAGGCAGCCTCCATTGCAGCCCAAGAAAAAGGCATGATTTTGATTGTTTCGGCAGGAAATGAGGGCGACGACAAGAAATGGCGCATCATTTCTGCTCCTGCTGATAGTCAGCACGTTTTATCGGTGGGCGCAACCAATGGCAGTGGTGCGAAGGCTTCTTATAGCAGTGTCGGTGCAGAATTTGTTTCATATCTCAAACCTGATGTTTCTTGTTTTTCTTTCTTCGGGACTTCTTTTTCTGCGCCTAATATCACAGGGTTTGCTGCCTGCTTATTGCAGAAAAAACCAGATATTACGTATCAAGAAATGTTTTCTGTCTTGAAAGAATCTTCAAACTTGTATCCTTACGGCAATAATTATGTAGGGCAGGGTGTGCCAAATGCAGAGAAAGCCCTACAACTTCTCGAAGGTTTGGTAGTGGAAACGAAGCCTTCGGAAACGGTTTCAGGAGAAGAATATAAGTTTAAAGTCAAAGAAAAAGACGTGCGCGTTTTGGTCTTTCATAAAAAAGATGCGCGTTTTGTAACCGAACAACTCTACCTTTCCAGAGGCAAGGGCAAAAATTATAGCCTTAAAAGACCCTCGAAGCAAGTCAAATTTTCTACCATTTTGATAGGAAAGATGGTGCAGGAGATTCAATGGAAAGACTAAGTTTTGTAAAAAACAAAAAAACAAAAAAAAATAGATTTTAGTCTGTTTGTAAGTAGCTGAAAATCAGACCTTCGAGCAGACTAAAATCTACGCCACAAGCCCTATTTGAGAACGCTTCTAAAAATATAAATAGGCTTTGGCAGAAGCTATTTCACACACATTTCCAAAAACAGATGAAACACACACTTCCCGACGGCTTGTCGCTTTACTACGAATTTTGGGAAAAAGAGCCTCAAATTCCTACTTTGGTCTTTCTCAATGGGCTTTCCCAATCTACCGCCGCTTGGACTCCTTTCGCAAAAATGTTTGGAAAGGAGTTTAATATTTTGTTGGTAGATTTAATTTTTCAAGGTGCTTCTGATGCAGGCAGAGAGTATCGCAGTTTCGAGCAACACGCGGCAGATGTGGCGCATTTGGTAGAAAAATTGCGAAAACAGGGGAAAGTAAGCCAAATCGTTCCTATCGGAATTTCTTACGGCGGTGCAGTAGCGCAGAGGCTGATGTATCAAGAAAGCGAAACGATAGCAAGAGCAATTCTGATTTCTACTTTTGCCCACAGAACCCCTTATTTTGATTTTATTGGCTTGGGCTGGCGGCGTTCCCTTTTGGCAGGTGGCTACGAATTGATGTTAGATGTCATGTTGCCTTTGGTTTTGGGGCAGGAATACTTTTTTAATCCGCTTGTTCCGATTGAAGATTTGAGAAAAACGCGCTTATTGAATAATTTAGATACCCAATCGCTTCTAAAATTGATGGAAGCCACTGAAAAAAGTGGCGATTTTCGTCCTAAATTGCGACACCTCAATATGCCTACCCTTGTTGTGCAAGGGCAAGATGACCCCCTTACAACCCCCGAAATGGGGCGTGCCATTGCAGACGCTCTCCCTAAGGCACGTTTCGAGCTTATCAAACACAAGGGGCATACCCTTAATTTGGAGGCAATTCCCGAATTGATGGCGTTGATAAGTGACTTTTTATCGCCTCTTTCAAATTCAATTTGAGGGAAAAGATAAGGCGAAAATGATACAATCTTTTTTAATGTTTGTCATATTTAAAATAAAAAAATGAAAAAAATAATACTACTAACATTATTATTTGCCTACTCATTTGCTTACTCTTGGAATAGTTTTTCGCAAGAGATTGCGACAGATTCTACCAAAAAGCAAACCCTCGCCCCTGACAGTGTGGCTTTGGATACCACTTGGCGCATTACGGGCGCAGCGAATTTTACCTTTTCAAATGTGGGACTGAATAATTGGGTCGGGGGCGGACAAAGTGCGATTGCGGTCGGCACGATTTCAAACCTCAAATTGAAGCGCGAAACGGAAAAATCTATTTGGGTTACGCAGTTTTTGCTACAATTTGGCATGGCGCGAAATGGAAAAAGTAGCCTCAATCTTTTTAAAAAGACAGACGACAATTTGCAAATTCAATCGCAGTGGGGCTACAAACTTTCCAAAAAGTGGAACTTGGCAGGTAGCTTTCAGTTTAGAAGTCAGATGGCTAATGGCTACCTTTACATACGCGATAGCGAAGGCAAAGAGCAACGCGACAAACTTCTTTCGCGCATTTTCGCGCCTGCTTATCTACAAACGGGCGTGGGGATAGCCTTTGATAGCAAGTATTTTTCTATGAAATACGCACCTTTGGCAAGCAAAACTACCCTTGTTTGGGAAGATTCGCTCTCGGCAGTGGGGGCTTTTGGGGTAGAAGCAGGCAAACGCAGCCGTCAAGAAATTTGTACAAATTTAGACCTCGCCTTTCAGTATAGCCCTATGGAAAATGTGCAGTTTAGCACCAAATTGGGCATCTTCGGAAACTATCAGACCCTGACGCAATTAGATGTGAATTGGGAAACGCTGCTCACCTTCAAAGTGAACAAGTACCTAAGTACCAGCTTTTCTACCCAACTGCTATACGACCATGATGTACTCATTCCGCAAGACGACGGTAGCCAAAAAAGAGCCATTCAGTTCAAACACGTCCTCAATCTAAATGTAGGCTATGCTTTTTAGAAAAAACACAAGTCAAAAAAATGACTGTGGGTCAGTTTTTTTAAAAGGCTTTTTTTGAAAAAAATGCAGGCTATCCGCTGTTTTCTTGAAAATTTTGAAATAAAGTAGCGTTTTTTTGCGAAAAGCATATTTCTTTGAAAAAAGTAGGGGAAAAGTTTTGAGATGTTGAAACTTTTTAGGAACTTTGTCGTGTAAATAGTATGCAAGCCGACTAAGCAAGTGTTGTGTGAAGAAGGTTTGACTATTTCTGGATTTCAAAACAAGAAGAACCTCATTTTAAACTCACCTTTTAATTTTCTCTGAACATGGAAGATTTATTTAAAAAACTCATCTATACAGGCGTAGGCTTGGTATCGCTTTCTGCTGAAAAATTGCAAGAGTCGGTAGATAAATTAGTAAGCGACCGCAAACTCACTTCGGAAGAAGGCAAGAAAATCGTAGATGAGTTCTTCAAAAATACAGAAGCGAAGAAAGACGAGTTCGAGTCGCAAATCCGCTCTGTGGTAGAAAAAATCGTCAATACCGTTAATTTCGCTACTGCCAAAGAGGTAGAAGAACTTACCGAGCGCATCAAGGCTTTGGAAGCGCACACTGGTATCGTAGCCGAAGTAGAAGAAACAGAAAAGAAAGCAGACAAAAAAGCCGCTGCTACTAAGAAAAAAGAGCCAGCTTCGGCTGAATAAACTCTTTTTAACTGTGTGTTGGGAAATACAAGATTGAAAAAGCCATAGCCTTTTGGGTATGGCTTTTTTGTTTTGAAGGGGAATAACAAATTTACGCACAAAAAAGTTACCTTTGTGGCTGCAAAGCCCAACCCCCTTATTTTCCAATTTGTATCTATAACTTCCTTTTTTTATGACCGTATTACCCTATAAAGACCAAGAGTTGAACAAAAAGAAGCAGGTGGCGCAGATGTTTGACAACATTTCACCCAAATACGACTTGCTCAATCATTTGCTAAGTGCAGGGATAGATATTGCTTGGCGTAAGAAGGCGGTGCGTCTTTTGTCGGCGGCACAGCCCAAAAAGATGCTTGATATAGCCACAGGGACGGCAGATTTTGCCTTAGAAGCCCTTTCCTTGCAGCCCGACCACATCATGGGCGTGGATATTTCGGAGGGTATGTTGGAAGTAGGTAGGAAAAAAATCGCCGAGCGCAATTTGGAGGATAAAATTTCGTTAAGATTAGGAGATTCCGAAAATTTGCCTTTTGAAGATAATACCTTTGATGCCGTTATTGTGGCGTTTGGAGTTCGCAATTTTGAAAACTTAGAAAAAGGATTAGCCGAAATGCTGCGCGTATTGAAAAAGGGCGGCACTGTTTCTATTCTCGAATTTTCACAACCCCAAGTTTTTCCCATCAAACAATTCTACCAACTTTACTCGCATTATTTACTACCCGCCATCGGAAAAACTATCTCGAAAGATAGCGCGGCTTATACTTACTTGCCCGAATCGGTTGCGGCGTTCCCTTATGGAGAAAGTTTCCTTCAAATTATGCAAAAAATCGGTTATCAACAAACTTCATGCACACCTCTGACTTTTGGAATCAGCTCCATTTATATGGGCAAAAAATAAAGCGGACACCTTCAAGCAAGTCAAACGCACTTTGGAATCTGCTGCTCGGCTGCCTTTTTCTTTCCTTGGTTACGATTGAAAACACGTCGGCGCAAAAATCGAACAACCTGCCTTACTACGACGACAAGCCCCTGCACTATGGCTTTCAAATCGGACTTCACCAATCGTGGCTCAAAGTGCGCCCCTCAAAGACCTTTATGAGCAATACCGATAGCATTACGGCTATCACACCGCTGCCTTCGCTGGGTTTTTCTTTGGGTTTTATCGTTGATGTCCCCATAGATGAGGAATATTGGAACTTTCGCATCAATCCTAACGTGGCTTTCTATGAAAATCAGGTGCGCTTTCGTGAGTTGCGCTTAGAGCGTGGCGACTATGTTTGGCACACCGAAAATGTAGAGTCTGTTTTCTTCGAGTTGCCCTTGCTTTTCAAACACAAATCGGTAAGGCGTGGCAATATGCGCATGTATTTAGTGGGCGGAGCAGTATTAGGTGCAAAAATTGGGGGCAAAAAGCAAAAATTAGACCCCGAAAGATTAGCCACCGAAGACTACAACTTCGAACTAACCTATGGCGCAGGTTTTGATATTTATATGAGTTTCTTCAAATTTTCACCCGAAATAAGGCTCACACATGGCTTGGCGGATATGAAATTTAATAGCCCCAATAGCTATTCGCGCAGTTTAGACCGCGTAACAACCCATAGGGTTACGCTTTATCTCAACTTTGAGTAGCAGCGGAAAACTCAATAAGCCTCATTTGTAAGAAACCTAACAAGCACCAACTTGTTAGGTTTTTTTTGCGTTTTAAATTTTGAAGGCTTAAAATCTCTAAAATCCTGATAAAAGTCATAGCCAGCGATTGCTTTTTTTCGTATCTTAGGGCAAATTATACAAACCAAACAACACACTTTTCACCACTTTAACACAAACCGATATGCTAAACCGCCGCGCCCTTGAAATTCAAGCCCAACACTACGACCAGTATCAGCCAGAGGAGCATCAAATTTGGCAAATCCTCTATGAACGCCAAATGAAGATTTTGCCTAACCGTGCCGATGATGCCTTTTTTGAGGGGATTCGCCTCACAGGTTTCGAGCCGCATCGGATTCCTAACTTCGCGCAGGTCAATGCCAATCTGAAAAAAATCACAGGCTGGGAAATTGTTATTGTGGCAGGTTTGATAGACAACGATATTTTTTTCGACCACCTCAAAAATCGCCGCTTTCCCGCCACTACTTGGATTCGCAAGATGGAGGAGATAGATTATCTGGAAGAACCCGACATGTTTCACGATGTCTTTGGGCATGTGCCAATTTTATCGCACCCCGATTTTTGTAACTTTTTGATAGAATTGAGCCGCATTGCCCTCAAACATATTGGCAGTGAGGAGGCAATAGAGTATGTCTCTCGCCTTTATTGGTATACGGTAGAATTTGGCTTAATCCAAACGGCAGAGGGCTTGCGCATCTATGGCGCAGGAATTCTCTCCTCGCCCGGTGAGTCGGTCTATGCCTTAGAAAGCGATAAGCCCCAACGTTTGCCCTATGAAGTGCAGCGCATCATGGATACGCCTTACATCAAAGACCGTTTTCAGGAGCAATATTTTGTTATTGAGTCTTATCAGGCTCTTTTTGAGTCTATTCCCGAAATTGAGGCGACCTTAGATAAAATGCTGGTCAGAGGATAAGACAAGACCGCCTTATGGGTAGGAATGTTAAATTCTAAAAATCAGACGCACAGGCAGGTATAGGGCAATGTCTTTTCCGCAGTTGGATTGAAGTAAAAAAGGTTTTCAGACCAAAAAATAAGGTTCAAGCCAAATTTTATTTTGTTTCTAATTTGAAAAGGCAAGGCTTTTTTAGAACTTAATAGAATGGGTCAGAATCAGAACCCAGAGAAAAAGAAAATTCTACCCAGAAAATCATACCCAAAGAAAATCATTACTCAAAGCACACAAAAAAACGTTCTATCCCAAAGCATAGAACGTTTTTTTTGTATAAAAAAGATACAAGACGATAATATGAGTTAGTTTTTAGCCACCGAAATCGTCAAACATGACGTTTTCAGGAGGTACGCCCATATCGTCTAACATCTTAACAACTGCCGAGTTCATCATCGGAGGACCGCAGAAGTAATATTCAATTTCTTCGGGGTCTTCGTGCTTAGAAAGGTAGTTGTCGTACAAAGATTGGTGAACGAATCCTCTAAGCCCTGTCCAGTTATCTTCGGGTAGGGGTTCGGAAAGCACCAAGTTGAATTTGAAGTTTGGAAATTCGGCTTCAATTTTCTTAAATTCTTCCACGTAGAAAAGCTCACGCACAGAGCGTCCGCCATACCAGAAAGAAACTTTGCGGTTGGTCTTCAAAGTGTGGAAAAGATGGAAAAGGTGTGAGCGCAAAGGAGCCATACCTGCACCACCCCCGATATAAACCATTTCGTTTTGGGTTTCTTTGATAAAAAACTCGCCATAAGGTCCTGAAATGGTTACTTTATCACCGGGTTTGCGGCTAAAGATATAAGAGGAGCATTTGCCCGGATTTACGTCCATAAATTTGCCCTTTGCTCTATCCCAAGGTGGAGTAGCGATACGAATGTTCAACATGATGATATTGCCTTCGGCAGGGTGATTTGCCATAGAGTAGGCTCTAAATTCAGGCTCTTCGTTCACCATCTTTAAGTCCCAGAGATTGAGTTTATCCCAGTCTTCTTTAAACTTATCTGCGCCGACAGGGTCTTTAGGGTGTGGTTTGATGTCGAAATCTTTGAAGCTCACCGTTAGGGCAGGCACGTCGATTTGGATATAGCCTCCCGATTCGAAATGTAGGGTTTCGCCTTCGGGCAGTTTCACGACAAATTCCTTGATAAAGGTAGCGACGTTGTAATTAGATACGACTTCACATTCCCACTTCTTGATGCCGAAAATTTCTTCAGGGATTCTGATGTGCATATCTTGCTTTACTTTCACCTGACAGGCAAGACGCACTTTTTCCTGCTGCTCCTTACGGCTTAGGTGTCCGACTTCGGTAGGCAATACATCGCCACCGCCATCTTCCACTACGCACTTGCACATGGCACAAGTGCCTCCACCGCCACAAGCAGAAGGCAAGAATATCTTTTGTCCGCTTAGGGTAGAAAGCAAACTCGAACCCGCAGCGACTACGATAGGCTTGCTCTCATCGCCATTGACAATGATTTTAACATCACCACTTTGCACCAATTTCTTTTGTGCAAAGAGCAACATAAAAACCAACAAGAGGATAAGTAGTGCAAAAACGCCTACCGCAACTCCTATAATGACAGCGTTTTCCATTTAGTAAGTTTGTTTGTTGAGTTGAAGGTATGAAAAGGGTTGCACAAAGATACACATTATTATCAATATCCGAACCTACCGATAAAAAAAAGTGTGCAAAGAAATTGTTTATCCAAAAAGCCTGCTTTTGCCTTTGCTCAAAACTTAGTGAGGGGGCAAAATTTCGTCCTGTGCCAATTTATTGCGCTCGGCTTCATCTATGGCATGTTCGGGAATAGCCTCATTGCTGTCTATTTGTGGCATATAAATCACTTCGCGCACCCAATTCAGGGAGCGCAAATATTCGAGCGAAAGCGGACGAATGGAAGAGTCCATTTCTATGACTAAGCAAGCAGTGGCATTTTTTCCACTTCGGCTCACCGACATAGTCGCGATATTGCAATCGTCGTGTGCCAAAAGGCTCGAAATAAAGGCGATACTGCCTTTTTTGTCTTCGGCAAAGATGATAAGGGTAAAGAGGCTGCCCGTAAAGCCCGCAGGATAGCCATTGACTTCCTCGATTTCTACCACGCCGCCGCCTTTGCTGATACCGACAACTTCCACCTGCCGCTCGCCTTTTCTAAGTTTGAGGCGGATAGAATTGGGGTGCAAAGTAGAAGCATTGCCGATGGAGCGAAACTGGTAGGCTAAGTGTGCGGCTTTGGCTTCTTCAAAGGCATTTTTAATGCGTTTGTCGTCGGTGGGAAAGTCTAATAAGCCTGCTAAGATTGCCCTATCGCTGCCGTGTCCTTCATAAGTACGGGCAAAGGAATTGTAGAAGGTGATTTCTGCCCATTCGGGAATTGCGCCCAAGACACGCACAGCGGCGCGTCCGATACGCACCACACCTGCGGTATGCGAACTCGAAGGACCAATCATCACCGGACCAATCATATCAAAGATGCTGCTTCTTTCTGCCATATTGTTTTGTGTTGGGTCTAAAAGGGTGCAAGGTTGGTTTTGGCTAAGGAAATTTTGAGCAATTTATACAAAAAAAATAGGCTTGCCAAAAATGCGCTCTCCAAAAATGCGCTCCCTAAAAATCCGCCCTAAATTTGGCTAAATGCAGAGGCGAAAGAGTGTGTGCCAAAAACTTTCTATCTTTGTAGTCCGTTAGAAACGTATCTTTCCCATTCTTTATCCAACTCTAATGAAAGAGCTTTTTAGCCTTAACCCCTACTTATGGCGATACAAATGGCATCTTTTAGGCGGCATTGTCTTTGTCTTGGCATCGAGCGTCTTTGCCATTATCCCCGCCCAAATTGTGCGTCACGCCTTTGATTTGATAAGCCACAACATCAATACCTACTTTCTATACGAAAATTTTTCGCTTCAAAGTCTGATTGCAGACAATTTCAAGACCGCCGTCCTGCTCTATGGAGGGCTTATTGTTCTTATGGCACTGATTAGGGGTGTTTTCCTTTTTTACCAACGGCAGACAATTATTGTGATGTCGCGTCTGATAGAATATGATTTGAAAAATGACATCTATTTGCATTATCAATCGCTGCCTTTGGCTTTTTATCGTAAAAATAATACAGGCGACTTGATGGCGCGTATTTCCGAAGATGTGAGCCAAGTGCGTATGTATTTAGGTCCTGCGATTATGTATAGTATCAATATGGTCGGAACGTTCGTTATCGTAACGGCTTATATGCTGACTATCAACGTCAATCTGACGCTTTTTGCCCTGCTGCCGCTGCCGATTCTTTCCCTTAGCATTTATTACGTCAATAATCTTATCAATAAGCGTTCTACCGAAATCCAACAAAAACTTTCCGAGCTGACGACCAACGTGCAGGAAGTTTTTTCGGGGATAAGGGTTGTGAAAGCCTTTACGCGCGAGCAAAACTTTAAAGCCGATTTTCACCAACTTTCCGACCAGTACAAAGAAAAATCGCTTTCCCTGACCTTTGTCAATGCCCTTTTCTTTCCGCTTATTATCGCCCTTATTGGTTTGAGTACGATTCTGACCGTTTATGTAGGCGGGCTTGAAGTGATGAAAGGCAACATCACGACAGGGAACATTGCCGAATTTGTGATTTATGTGAATTTGCTCACATGGCCTGTAACCTCCTTAGGTTGGGTATCGAGTATTATCCAGACGGCTTCGGCTTCGATGGTGCGCATCAATGAATTTTTACACCAAAAAACCGACCTTGTTTCTACCCAAAACCTGCGCGAACCGATTAAAGGCGAAGTGCGCTTCGAAAATGTGTCCTTTACCTATCCAGAGTCGGGTATAGAGGCACTGCAAGGCGTTTCGTTTCAAATTCAGGCGGGCAAGACTTTGGCAATTTTGGGGACAACCGCTTCGGGCAAATCTACCTTAGCCAACTTGCTCTGCCGTATGTATGATGTGAGCGCGGGCAAGATTTCGGTCGATAATCGCGATATTAAAGCCTACGACATTGCTTATTTTCGCTCTCATATTGGCTATGTGCCACAAGATGTATTCCTTTTTTCAGATTCTATCCGAAATAATATTGCTTTCGGTTTGAATGAAGGTACTTGGGACGAAAGCCAAATTGTAGCCGCCGCCAAAGATGCCGACCTTTTAGAAAACATCGAGCGTTTCCCAAAAGGCTTCGATACAGAATTGGGCGAGCGCGGCATTACCCTTTCGGGGGGGCAAAAGCAGCGCGTCAGCATTGCAAGGGCAATTATTCGCGACCCTGCCATCTTAATCCTCGACGACTGTCTTTCTGCCGTCGATACCAAAACCGAAAATGCTATCCTACAAAGCCTCAAACGTTTGATGCGCGATAGAACCTCTCTTATCATTTCGCATCGTGTTTCTTCGGTCAAATTGGCTGATGAAATTATTGTCTTAGATGCAGGCAAGGTGCGCGAAAAGGGAACGCACGAAGATTTGATGGCGCAAAATGGAATTTATAAAGAGCTGTACGAAAAACAGTTGCAACAGGAAGAAGCCTAACTTTTCAAATTTTGAGGTAGGGACAAGACACTGCCTTCTTTGAAGCGAAATTGAAATAAAAAAGGTTTTCAGACCCAAAAATAGGCTTCTGTCCAAATTTTATTTCGGTGAAGACTAAAACCCTTGTCGAGGTTTTTTCCAAACAATGCCCTAAATTTTCAGACCCAAAACCATTACATCATCAGTTTGCTGCTCTGTGCCTTGGTGAATCCAATTTTTGAGCGTCTTGTGGAGGGCAATTTCTTGCTCGGCTAAGGGTAGTTCTTGCAGTTGTAGGAGGGTTTCTTTGAGCCTTTTTTTGGTGAATTTCTTGTTTTGTGCGCCCCCAAACTGGTCGGCGTAACCATCTGAAAAAAGGTAGTAGGTGGTGCCTTTTTGATAGGGTAGCCTTTGTAGCGAAAAAAGTTCTTCGCCTTTTTTGTGAATTGTACCTACGCTTACTTTTTCACCTTTGTACTCTTCTAATACAAAATTGTTCAATTTTGTAGCTTCCTCTCCTGTTTTTTGTGGAACAAAGGCAAGTAGGGTCTGAATGGCGGTAGAAAACCAAATTTCGCCTTCGGCAAGCTCTACGCCGCTTTCGGAATCAGAAAGAGGTTCTACAAGGGTGAGCAGGGTTGCGTCCATGCCATCGCCTTGCTGTTTGAAGATGCGTTTGATGTTTTGGTGCAAATGATTGAGAATGGCTTGCGGCTCGGTGATGTTCAAATCATAGACGGCATTATTGAGCAAATCATTTCCTACCAACGACATAAAAGCACCGGGTACGCCATGCCCTGTGCAGTCTAAGGCGGCAAAGATATGATGCTTGCGCCCTTCCACTTCGCGAGCGGCATACCAATAAAAGTCGCCTGAAACGATGTCGCGCGGCAGATAGAGTATCAGAATTTCGCTGACGGCTTGGCGCATTTCTTCCTTTGTCGGTAGCATGGCTTGTTGGATACTCTGTGCATAATACAGGCTTGCCGTAATTTCTTCGTGTGCGTATTGTAGGGCTTCATTTTGTAGCGAAACTTGCTCGTTGGCAAGTTTTAGCTCGTTGGCAAAGTCGGTCAGCACCTCTTTTTGGCTTTCCATTTCGCGATAGGAAAGTTCTAATTCGGCATTTTTTTGCTTGATTTCCTCCAAACGCTGTGCGATAATGCGTTCTAAGCGTTGTTTTTGTGCCTGAATTTGCCTATTGCGTAGCCAGTACAAAAGCCCCAAAAAGGCAAGGAATAAAAGGGCAAGGAGGGCATAAAAAAGCGTAGTTTGGTAAAAAAGCGGCTTGATTATCACTACCAAATCTTTTTCGGCATGATATTCTACCCCTTCTTTGGCCTTGGCGCGGATTTTAAATCGATACGTGCTTGGTGCTAAATTGGTATATTTGGCAAAATGGTAAGGCGTGTATTCCGACCATTTTTCATCTAAACCTTGCATAAAATAGCTATACTGTGTTTGGTCTTCGTTTCGGAATTGTAGCAGGGCAAATTCGAGGCGCAGCAAACTAATTCCCTCTGTAATGATGAGCGTATCTTGGAGGCTATATAGGCTATCATTGACCGAAATTTGGCGCAGTAGCAGCAGCGGTGTATTTTCGCTCTGTTTGTCATATTGCGGCTGATAGCGCACGATACCTTCGGCATGTACGAAGTAGGCTTGTTTTTCTTTTTGGTGGTAAAAATAATTTAGGGGCTTATTACTAAGCAAGCCGTCATTTTTGTCGTAGCCCTGTGTTTTGCCTTTTGCATAGCGAAAAAGCCCGTTGGAAGTGCCTAACCAAACGTTGCTATCAGGCGATTCTGCCAAAAAGCCGATATTTTGTATAGATTGCGTGCTTAGAAAATCGAGGCGAAATTCTTCGAAAGTAGTAGCCTCTTTTTCTAAAACATCGATGCCTTCTTCGTGTATGACCCATAAATTTTGCGCCTTATCGAGCAATAAACTATTGATTTCTTTGCCACGCAAGCCCTTATTTTGTTGGAAAATTTGCATTTTATTCAAACTATCGTAGTAGAGCAAGCCTTTGTTGATAGTGCCTATCCAAAGACCGCCTTTGGAGTCGGGTTGTAGGAGCATGGCGGGTGGGTCGTTGGCTTGTAGGGTTGTATCTTGTGCGTCCGTAATTTTTTGGAAACTTTCTATCACTTTTCCATCTCTGATGCGCTCTATGGCGCACCATGAGCCTATCCAAATATCGCCTTGTTTGTCTTGTGCAATGCTGGCGATAGCTTTGCAAATATTGGGTTCTATAAAATTCCAAGTCCCCTTTCCTTTGTCGTCTTCTTGATAGACAAAAAGCCCGAAATAAGTGCCTATCAAAACTTTACCATCTTTGCCTACATACCACCTTTCGGGATAGTCTATTAGTTTTTGCAACTGAACGGGTAAGCCGCTATTTTTATCTAAGAGGCGATAGGAAAGTGGCTGTTTGATGTCTTCGGGTAGGGTAAAGAGGGCAAAACCCGTCGTTGTCCTGACCCAAATTCTATTTTGGGTATCGATAAAATAGTAGTTGTATCCCTCTAAAATGGGGAGATGGCGGTGAAATTCGCGCCCATTGAAACGGTAAAAGCCTTTGGTAGTCAGGAAGTTGAGGTTGCCAAATTGGTCTTCTATGGGTTTGGAATTGCCAAATTGAACTATCTGCCCTTCGAAGTCGCCGTTCTGTTGGGTGTAGGCTACAAATTTTTTAGACTGCAATTTTTCTACGATATTATCAAAAAAGCCAAGCCAGAGGTTTTCATCTCTATCCAAATATGCCGTAAGCACGTTGGAAAAGGTAAAGCCGCTGCGTTTGTCGTATTGTTCTAAAAATTCGGCTTCGAGTGTAGTAAGTGGCTTTTGGGCTTCTTTTTGCGCTTTCCTATCCCAGACAAAAAGCCCATTGATGCCCGTAATGTAGAGCCTATCTTTGCTATCTGCCCAGATGTCGCGCACGCGCCCAAAGATTTGCGCCTGTGCCTGCCTTTCGAAATGAAGCACCAAACTATCACTACTGCCCTGCTGATTTGCTTGCTTGCCGTCGGAGGTGCGTGTCAGGATTTGGCTTTCCACGCGATAAAGTCCGTCTTCTGTGCCTATCCAGATAGCGGGAATCGCCTTTTGAGGAGCGGTTTGTTTTTCTACCCAAACCTGACGCGGCAGCAGTTGGGAAGGATAAACAAGGTGCTGCGCCTGATAAAAGGGGATAGCAGAATTGCCTTTTTCGTCTTCAAATTGTAACTTTTCTTTTTCTACAATCTCATCAAAACGGCTCTCTTGCGCCGTTTCTACCAAAATCGGACGCTCTAAAAGGCGCGTATCGAGGCATACAAGCCGCTGATTTTGCAGGTCGGTGGTAAAAAGTAGCTTCTTTTCAGAAAGAAAGGCTGCCGAATAAATCAGGTCGTAATTGTGGAGATAGACGCGCCACGTCTTGTAGTCGTAGTGCAGCAGGCGGTGTTCGGCAAAAATCCAGAGGTCGCCTTTTGCATCTTCTAAGATATTGCGTACATTGCGCAGGGTCTTAAAAATTGTCCATTGCGCTTTTTGGGGGTCGTAAATGGAAAGTCCTTCATAAGTGCCAAACCAAAGGCGGTTGCGTCGGTCTTCAAAAATGGTAAAGACAATGCGACTATTGAGTTGGTGCTTTTGCTCGAAACGCTCGAAGCGGATACCGTCGTAACGGGCTACGCCTTTGTCGCTGGCAAACCACATAAAGCCTTTTCGGTCTTGATATATTTTGTAAAACATGTCGCCGACCAAGCCTTTTTCGGCATTGTATTGTGCCACTTGATAGCGTTGCGCCATAGCCGCAGGCATCGAAAAGAGGAGTAGCCAAGAGAAAGCGCAAAGATAGAGAAGTTGCAGTAAGGTAGGAAGAGAGGGCAGAGAGGAATTTGAAAGAGAAGTGTAAAAGCGCATAAAAGGTACGGCTGGAAGGGTCTTGGGTTTTTGTAAAGCACAAAATCTCACAAAAATTTCGATTAAGATAGCGTTTTTTAGTATCATAGCAAAATTTTTGTTTGTTTCGTAAAAAATAAACGCTGCCGCCTTTTGCAGGTTTGTCTTTTATCTCTAATCGCTTTATCTAAACAATTTTCTACATGAAAACAAAAAATGGTCTTGCCCCTTTTCTTCCGTTTGCCTTTTTTTGCCTCTTTGTGGGGGTGAGCTTTTTCGTCACGCCGCTGCTTTGGGCGCAAAATACAGGCACAAGCTCGAAAAAAGCCGAAAAGCACTATGAAGAAGCTATGCAATCCTTTAAAATCCGCAATTTTGAAAAGGGGATTTACGAGCTAAAAAAAGCCGTCCAGAACGACCCCGATTATTTTGATGCCCATTATGAGTTGGCAAATAATTACAAGATTTTAAACAAAACCAAAGAGCATCTTATTCATTTGCGAAAAGCCGCCCAACTCAATCCGCAGGATAGCCGCTTTTCAGATATGTACTTTCAGTATGGCGAAGTTTTGCTCTTGCAAGATGGCGACTATACCGAAGCAGAGGCGCAGTTTTCCAAATATCTGACCATGAAAAAAGAGGGCAGATATAGCAAGATGGCGGTCAAGCACTTGGCTACTTGCAAGTACGCCCTCGAAGGCATGAAAAATCCGCTCAAATTCGAACCCAAACAGATGCCTGACCCCCTCAATCAGTTTCCACTTCAATATTTTCCTGTCGCGACTGCCGACGACGAAGAGATGTATTTTACCGCTCGCCTAAGCAATCAGCGCAAAGATTATGAAGACATTTATCATACCCGAAAAATAGACGGCGTATGGCAAGCCCCTACTTTGGTAGAAGACCTCAACACGCCCTTCAACGAAGGCACTTGCTCTATCTCGGCAGATGGCAAGACCATGATTTTTACCGTTTGCGAAGGCGTGCCAGAGCGCAGGGTCATTGGCAGATGTGACCTTTTTATTTCCTACAAAAAAGGCGATAAATGGACAAAACCGCAAAATTTGGGCGAAAACGTCAATTCTACGGCTTGGGACACGCAGCCTTCACTTTCGGCAGACGGCAGAACGCTTTATTTTATCTCGGATAGGAAAACCGCCCAAACCATAGGGGGCATCGATATTTGGTATAGCCAACTGCAAGCGGACGGCGAATGGTCGCCTGCCCAAAATTTGGGAATACCCATCAATACGGCAGGACACGAAGTAGGCGTTTTTATCCATACCAACGGCAGAACGCTTTACTTTGCCTCGGATACACACATTGGGTATGGTAGTTACGACCTCTTTAAGGCTGAAAAACTCCCCGACGGCACTTGGGAAAAACCCCAAAATTTGGGCTATCCTATCAATACCTTTTCCGACCAATCAGGCATCTTTGTTTCGGCGGACGGCAAAAAAGGCTACTATTCCGATTTGAAGATGGACGACGAAAATATGTTTTATAGTTATCTTTTTGAATTTGAATTGCCACAAGAAGCCCAAGCCAAAACACAGAGCCGCTATGTCAAGGGTACAATTTATGATGCCCAAACCAAAAGACCCTTAGGTGCGAAAATAGAACTCTATAATTTGGAAACCCAAAAGCCCGAATCCTTGCTCGCTTCTGATGATAAAAATGGTTCGTATCTTTTTGTGATGAATGAAGGCGGAAAGTACGCGCTCAATGTCAATAAGGAAAGCTATCTTTTTGAAAGTCAGAGTTTTGACTTTTCAAAGGAAGCGCAAAATCTTACCATCGATTTCTATCTCAAAAAAATAGAAAAAGGCTCGAAAGTGGTGCTTTCTAATATCTTTTTCGAAACGGCAAAGTGGGATTTGAAGTCTGAATCTATTACCGAATTAGATTTGGTAGTCAAATATTTGAAAGAAAATCCGAGCATCAAAATTGAAATTGCAGGGCATACCGATAATGTAGGCTCACAGGCAAGCAATCAGAACCTTTCTGAAAAACGCGCCCAAGCCGTTGTCGAGTACCTCAAAGACAAGGGAATTGCCCAAGAGCGGCTTATCGCAAAGGGCTATGGACAGACGCAGCCTGCTCACCCCAACGACAACGACGAAAATAGAGCGAAAAATAGAAGAATAGAATTTGAGATTTTGTAGCCAAAACTGCCGACAAGTCTTTTGTAGGGACAAGGTACTGCCTTGTCCTTTTTTGTTTCTTCCTTGTCCGTTTTTTGCTCCTTCTTTGTCCGTTTTTTGTCCGCTCTTGCCCTTTTCTTTTTTTGCTAAGTTGGGTTTAAATCAGTGATGTTAAATTCTAAAAATTAGATGCAAATGTAGGGACAAGGCACTGCCTTGTCCTAAGTTGGATTGAAATAAAAAAGGGCTTTCAGACCTAAAAAAAGGTTTGCCCCAAATTTTATTTCCTGTCAAGTTTGATAAAACAAGACTTTTTACAGAACTTAACATTACTGGGGTTTAAATAGGACTGTACATTCAGACCCAAAATAGGTTTCAGACCAAATTTTATGCAATGCGCTGCCTATGTAAGGGAAGGCGAAATGAACTTAAAAGGGCTTGGGGTTGTTTTTTTTGCAACGGGGTTAGATTTACTGACTTTTTTTTACTTTTGTCTTGTTATTGCTACAAAAAGACCGTAACTTTCCCATTATCCGACCACCTTTAATCACACACTTTTGGTAGAAAAAATCCTCTCTTTACAAAATATTTCGCTGGTCGACTTTTTAGGTGTAGAAGACCGTAATATTCGCGAAATTGCGCTTTCCTTTCCCAATAGTAAAATCTTCGCTCGTGGGAATGAAATTCACATACAGGGCAGCACCCCCGAAATACTGCACATCAACGAAATTTTAAACCTACTTTTAGAACACTACCATCGCTATGGCGTAGTTTCGGTAGAAGATGTGCGCGGCTATATTGCGCAAGATGTGTCCCTGATTCGCCTCAAATCGCACCCACAAGGCGATAGCCTGCTTTTTGGCGCACATGGCATGCCCATCAAACCCAAAACGGCAAACCAACGCACTTTGGTAGAGGCTGCCGAAAACAACGACATCGTCTTTGCCCTGGGACCGGCAGGAACGGGCAAGACCTATGTAGCGGTAGCCTTAGCGGTTCGCGCCCTGAAAAATAAGCAGGTGAAGCGCATTATCATCACGCGCCCTGCCGTAGAAGCAGGCGAACACTTGGGTTTTCTGCCCGGTGATATGAAGGAAAAAATAGACCCCTATTTGCGCCCTATCTATGATGCCTTAGCCGATATGATTCCTGCCGAAAAGCTCAAATTTTATCAGGATACCAACGTGATAGAAATTGCGCCTATGGCTTTTATGCGCGGACGTACCCTTTCAAATGCCTTTATTTTGCTCGATGAGGCGCAAAATACGACTGCCATGCAAATCAAGATGTTCCTAACGCGCATGGGGCAGGATTCGAAAATGATTATCACAGGTGATATTTCGCAAATAGATTTGCCGCGCAATGTGCGTTCGGGTCTGGTCGAGGCTACGCGCATCTTGCAGGAGGTAAAAGGAATCGCCTTTGTGAGATTAGAGGGCAAAGATGTCATCAGGCATAGACTGGTCAGAAGCATTATTTCGGCATACGAAAAAGACGAACACCGCCAAAAAATGCCGAAGGCAGAAGTGCCACAGGAAGCTACGCCCGATAAAGTTCGCACAGAAAATCAGGCAGAAAATCTCACAAATAAATCCGACGAAACCCCTTAAAGAAACGCTTTCAATACCCTTCGTCTGGATATAATTTGGTTTCGTTACTCTCTTATTTCTTCTTTATTATGAAAATCTCCCCTTCTTTCCGCCTCTTATGGGTGGCACTCCTTAGCACTACCCTTTTAAGTTCTTGTTTCGAATTGCGCGAAGAAATTTATATCAAAAAAAATGGTTCGGGCAATTACAGTTTTCTTTTTGATATGAGCCAAATGAAGCCGCTCCTCGAGGCGGCTATGGCATTTGCCGACTCTACCGATAGCGACAAAGACTTTTTGGCAGAAAGCGAAGGCGCATTGGGACAGGCTACAGAAATGTTTGAGGGCATGGCAGGCATCAGCAACCCTACCGCCATCAAAGACAAAGAAAATTTCAAGTTTGGCTTTCAATTCGACTTTCAAGATGTAGAATCGCTCAACGACGCGCTCTCACAAATGGAAACCCAAGCCGATGTCGTAGATTCGAAAAAAAGCATCTACAAATACAGCAAGGGAACGCTCGAACGCAACATGGCGGGCTATATCGTGAGCCTTTCGCGCAGCATGGGCAGCGATTCGGAAGAGGGAAAAGAAGCCAATTCGCCCGATAATGATGCCATTCTCAAAAGTGCCAACTATGTCTTTGTCATCAAAACAGAGGGCAAAATCAAGAATTTTGCAGGCGAAAACCTAACACAGGTGAGCGAGCGCGAGCTAAAACTCACTGCACCGCTTTCCGAAGTATCGAACCAGAAGCGCAACTTACAGATGAAAGTCAAGTTTAAATAGAAAGACTTTCGCACGTCCTTTTTTGTGTCAGAAATGCACCCTCCTCAATAAATTGGGGAGGTTTTTTTATTGCGTCTTAAAAAAAGCAATTTTTTTTCACGCTCTTTTTATCTGTATAACAACGCATTTCTTATTCGTCAAAGCCGCCAAAGGGCTAAAACCCTAACCTTTCACCCCCCTGAACGTGGTTTGGGGGGGATTACTCAAAAAAGTATTCTGAGTATGTTAAAAAATAAATTAATAAAGTGTTTGTTATCCTAATTGTAGGAACAATTTTTATGACCACTTTCTTTTTGATTTGGCAGTTTCGGAAAAAAAAACTAACTTTGACAAAAATTGACAAGTCTTATAAACACAAGTCTTTTTATGAATAGCCAGACAGAATTAGGGCAATATATCAAATCTTTGCGAAATGAGCAAAATTTAACTTTGCACCAAGTTGCAAAAGATACGGATATTGATATGACAATGCTCTCAAAAATTGAACGTGGTGAAAGATTGCCTACTATTGAGCAAGTTAAACGCCTTGCGAGTTTCTTTCAACTCAATGAAAATGAGTTGCTTACCAAATTGACTGCTGAAAAAATAGTTAAGGATTACGGTATCAATGAAACCACACTCAATGCTGTGCAATTAGTTGAGGAACAGATTACAAACTATCTAAGTCAAAAGAATTATGATTTGGGAAACTGAAAATATAAAACTGCTTTTGCAAGATGCAATCATAGGAATGTCGGAAATGCTTGATAATTCGTTTGATTTGTGCATTGCAGACCCACCTTATGGTGCTTCTACCAAAGCAAATTGGCAATATGATAGCCAAAAAAAGTTAAATGGTTTTGGCGGAAATTGGAAATTGACAAGTGAAGTTTGGGACTTGCTTTCTCAAAATGAATTATTTGAAAGTACCTTTGTTTGGCTAAAAGAAGTAAAACGCTTGGTAAAACCAACAGGCTCAATTTGGATACATTCTACTTATCACAATTCAGGATTTGTAAATGTTTGTTGTCAATTATTGGGCTTGGAAATTATCAACGAAGTTGCTTGGTACAAACGTAATGCCTTCCCTAATCTTTCGGCAAGACGATTGACTGCAAGTCACGAAACTATTTTGTGGGTGCATACAGGGGGCGAAAAAAGGGACTATATTTTTAATTATGATGCTGTAAAAAAGGCAAAGTTTGAAGGGGATAATCTTAAAGAACAAGACAAACAACTGCGTACCGTTTGGGATATTCCTAACAATAAAACAAAAGATGAATTAACTTTTGGTACGCACCCTACACAAAAACCTTTAAGAGTTTCGGACAGACTTTTGATGATTTCGGGCTTGGAAAACGGTAAATTGTTAGTGCCTTTTGCGGGTTCAGGAACGGAAATGATTGCGGGTTTAAAGTATGGTATGCAAGTAGTTGGTTTTGAAACTAACACAGAATATTTTGAATTGGCAAAAACACGCATAGAACATTTTTTAGTATCACAAAAGCAAACTTTATTTCAATGAAAAAGCCAAAATCAACCTTAGAGCCTGTCATCAAATGGTCGGGTAGCAAACGACAAGTTGCTAATGATTTAAGTCGTTTAATCACAGAAGGAAATACTTATTTTGAGCCTTTTGTAGGCGGTGGTGCTATGTTGCCTTTTCGGAATATCAAAAATGGAATAGCAAATGACATTATTCCCGAATTGGTTAATTTATGGGAAGCTATAAAAAACGAACCCGAACAAACGGCTTTTGAGTACCAAACTCGTTGGGAAAAATTGCAAAAAGAAGGACACCAAATTTATTATGAAATTAGGGACAAGTTCAACGAAACAAAAAACTGTTTTGATTTTCTGTTTCTCACCCGCACTTGTGTAAATGGCTTAATTCGCTACAATGAAAAAGGCGAATTTAATAATTCATTTCACTTAACAAGACCGGGCATAAACCCCAAAACACTCAAAGAAATTATTTTTAAATGGAATTACTATCTGAAAGATGTTGAGTTTTATAATTTAGACTATACCGAAGTTTTAGCAAATGTCAAAAAGAATGATTTTGTGTTCTTAGACCCGCCTTATGGTGGTACAAAAGACCGTTATACTAAAATAGATTTTGATTTAGAAAAGTTTTATAGTGAATTAGATCGTTTGAATACGATTGGTGCAAAGTGGATTTTAACTTTTGACGGCAACGCAGGTAGTCGTGAATATGACTACGAACTTCCAAAAGAAATTTACACGCACAAAGTATTTATCAAAACAGGAAATTCACCTTTTACTAAAATGATGAAAACAACTATTGATGCAGTTTACGAATCAGTGTATCTCAATTTTCAGCCCGCTAACGAATTGCTTATTGATTTCGGTAAGCAAGCCAACCAAAAATTGGCTCTGCAAAGTAGTTTTGAGATGCAAGATTGATTTTTGTTTTTGTGGTTTAAACTCAAAAGCCATTACAAAATCTAAATTTCCTTTTTGCATTTCATTATCAATTTCATCAGCACTTTTAAAGCAAAACGCAGCACCCGAAAACGTCTTGAATTTAGCAATAGGCGTTTTTGTATTTCTGTAGAGTTTCCAATCTTTACCTTTTATTTTGTGTGCGGTTGGGGGAACTTTCAGCAATTCTTTGAGATAGGTAGCTAACCTTGCTCCTATTTCTTTTTCCAAATCTTTTGCGTTGTCTTTGGATTCAATCGCAAGAAAAATTAACTCTTTTGTTGTTACGATTTGAATTACGTGGTCTGGACGTTTGCCTTCTACTGCCGAAACTCTTGGTAAAGAAGTCCAACGATATTCTTCCAACGTCTTGAAATCCAATACACTAACACCCGACCAATCGCCACCGGGCGGGTTACACATACTTTCAAAAATGCCTAATTTTTCTTGTTTTGAAAACAAGGAATGAATGGCTGTGTCTGTATCTTGTTCAGAATATTGGTTAGTGGCTGATGCACTTTCAAAAATTACGGGTTTTGTGTTTCGTCTGAGTTGTCGGCTGATTTCGTAAAAAAGTTCGCCAAATTCAGATGTCGGGCTATCTGCAAAAACGAAGTTGCTCAATCCTATCACTGCTTGCCAAAGTCCGTTATCAATGGCTAATTTTTCAGGACTTTGTTTAAATGTTTTCCAAGTTGTCGGCTTTGCGGGACCGAAAACAACCGATAAAATATCAATGCTATTTCCAAAAAGCATTCTTGCCAAAGGCACTAAACCCCTATCAGGTCGGGAATCATCTCCACGAGGCTTAAAGCCCGTAATCCAAACAATGAGCAAAGGTTTTCCTAATTCCGTTAAGGTTTTATGAAATGCTTTTTGTTTAGGATAGATTTTCTGAATAAGCGTAGCAAAATCAGCAATTTTTTCAGTTGGGATAAGGCAAATCGGAATTTCTGATGCACCAACTGAAAGGCAATTTAATTTTTGAGTTTGTGCAAGTAGTTTTTTGAAAGTTAGTGTAACATTTACTTTTTCCGATTGCTTTTTCTTCCATACAAGATGTTTAGTAAACTTAGAAAGCCAATTTGCTTTTTGTTGTCCCGTGGTATTTTTTAGAAAACTTGCCCATTCGTCATCTTTCAAAGTGTCTATTCGTTTCCTTTCGTCAGATAGAATTTTGACTAAGGCTGTCCCTTTTTCAATCAAATTATCAAGAGGTTTTGTTGTATCTGTTTCGTCCAAAAGTGCTTTTATGAGTTTCAAACTTTCTTTTAGCCCGAAAACAGTTGTAAAAGTTTTTCGCAAATCTTCTGTAATAGCAGGGTGTGACTCATACACAGGAATACAAACAACTTTTAAAGAAAGGCTTGCGGTAAGATAAGAAAAGGGAACTATTGGATTGGGAAATCTTGGGGCTTTTACATTTCTGTCGCTGTCTAATTCCACACCGCCAATTTCTGCAAAATACAAATAAGGAATATTCAACTCTGCACAACTTATAGCCCTGCCGTTTCTTTGCCAAGCATTGTTTCCTGCGGGTAGTGCGTTGCAGTATTCTATGGCTAAAAATAACTGTTCTTTTGTGCCGTCTGCGTTGAGTTTAGTAATGTAGGCATCAGTTGCTTCTCGCAAAGGTGAACCGTAATCGGCTAAGACTTTGGCAATACTCATATTCCATCTGTCGTGTCCTGCAAAAAGTTCTACACTTGCAATGATTTTTTCGTTTTTAATCAACTCAAATTCAGGAAGATATAAACATTGCGATTTTCTTTTGATTTCGGTTTGATAGGCTGTTTTAATCAAGTGTAGAGTTCTTTCGCACTCAATAATATTATCTCCGTGAATCCGCAGTCTCATAGTTTAAATTTTTATTATAAAAGTTACAAAAAAACTTATCCCCACCACAAATATAATCACCCCCTCCTACACTTCCAAATAAAAATAGTGCTTTTTTCGCACTAAAACAAAAAAAATAAAAGCAAAGGGTAAGGAATAAGGGTTTTCCCTATTTTAAAGATGCCGCCTACAAAGGAGCAAAGAAAAGTAGGAGAAATGGGCTTTTTTGCTGCATGTAGGTAGTGGCAGGCTTGCTAAAAATCCTAAAAATGCCTACCTTAGCCTCCGCCTAACAACGATTTCAAACTTTTTATCCCCTCGCGCAATGGCAAAAAAAATATATGCCCTTTTAGTGGGCATCAACGACTACCCCGCAGGCGTGGGTGCTTTGGCAGGTTGTGTCAATGATGTCAAGTCTTTTGCAGATTTTTTGAAAGATACTTATGGTAAAAAATATGATTTGCATTTAGAAATGCTTTTGGATAGGGACGCTTCCAAAGCCAATATCGTCAAACAGTTTAAATCGCATTTGGCGAAAGCCCAAAAAGAAGATACCGTATTTTTTCATTACAGCGGACACGGCTCGCGCGAATACACTGCCGAAGAATTTTGGCAGTACGAACCCTCGAAGCAGCACCAAACGATTGTCTGTCAGGATAGCCGCACCGCTGGGAATTGGGACTTAGCTGATAAAGAGTTAGCACTACTTTTGCATTTAGCAGGACAAAACTTGCCTCATTTTGCCGTTAGCATGGACTGCTGTCATTCGGGTAGTGCCACGCGCTCGGCAGAGGAAATTCGCTTGGCAAACGCGCGTCTGACCAACGGACGTGATGCCGCCGACCGCCGACCGCTCGAAACCTTTATGGACGGTTACTATCAAAAAAATGGACTCTCCATTCCCAAAACGCCCCATCTGCTTATGGCTGCCTGCACCCACAAAGAAAAGGCTTGGGAAACACACGAAAAAAGAGGTCTTTTTTCTACTTCACTTTTAAAAGTTTTACAAGACACAGGCGGCAATATCACCTATTCCGACCTCTATTTGCGAACTCGTGCCGACATTCGCCGCAATTCAGGGGAGCAAAATCCGCAATTTGAGCCAATGGAAGGCTTCGACGCACGTGCCTATTTCCTAACAGGAGAAAAATCAGAAGCCTTTTCAAAATATTATCCTATGTATAATCATTTTGGAAAGTGGAAAATAGACATCGGCGCAACAGGGGGATTCCCTACTTCGCCCGACAAAAAGCTCGAATTTGCCCTCTATCCTGCGGGTGCAAAAAGAGTAGCCGAAAATCGTTTGGGGGTAGCCATTTCCGAACAGGTCTTGCCACAAGAAACCTTCCTCAAACCCAATTTTTCCATCGGCAACCTCAATCAAAAATTTGATGCCGAACTGATTTCTTTTCCTAATCCACTTGTTTTCTTACATGTGCAGGCACAGGACGAGCAGGCACAAAGTGGCGTGGCAAGTTTTATAGAAAAGTTTAGAGAAAGAAACTCTTTTTTAGCTACTTTGGTAGAAGATTTTTCGGCTGCCAACTATCATATTTTAGCAAAAAAAGAAAACGAACATGCCCAATACGAACTTTATCACACCGAAAGCAAAACTTTGATACAAGGCGTAAAAGTGCAGGGTGAGGATTTTTCAATCGGTATGATAGACCTGATGCTCGAAAATCTGGAAAAAGTGGCGCGTTCTGAAATGCTCCTTCGTTTGGACAATCCTGCGCCAAAATTAAATCCTGATGATTTTGAAGTTGAGTTTTTTCGTGAATTAGAAAATGGCGAAATCGAAGCCTTTCCTACCCCCGAACTTGCTATTACGTATGCCGAAGAAGAGGTAGAAAAGGTTGATTATGAGGATGATGAAGGAAATGAAAAGACGGCTTTTATCCTTCCTTACCCTTGTAAGATGCGTGTTCGAAACAAAAGCGAACAGTCGCTTTTTTTAGCCGTCCTTAATTTGGGTTACGACCTTAGCATTAGCACCCTCTACAACGAAGAAATCACCGAAAAATCCGATTGGGTTACGGTCTTCGATAACGAGGAGTTTAGCCTTGCCATTCCCTATGGCATCTTAGAAAATACAGCCGAAAACTATCGCTTCGTAGTCAGTACCGAACGCATGGATAGTTTCCATTGGGAACAGTTGGGTATCGATAAGTTTGGTCAGATAGTTGGGTTGAGCCGCCCTGCTATTCCCAAAAGGCAGGTGAAAAAGTTTTCACAAGATTGGTTTGTCAAAGATTTACGTCTAAAAATCAGTAAAAAACAGGCAGACCTTACATCAGATTTTCAACTTGGTGACCTTCTTTTAAAACGCAGCGACAAAGTTTCTACACAAATAGCGTTGGCAGATTCTGTTTCGTCTTATTTAGACAAAAATCCCGTAGAAACTTCTCTTTTGGAAAATATTTCTAATTTGGCGAATAAAGTAGGTTTGAATTTGCTTAAATTTGGAAAAAGTAGGAGTGTCCTCGAATTAGAACAAATCGAGGCTATTGCTACCCAAGACGCAAATCAGACCCAACACATAGAGCTTGAAATTGCCGCTCAAGCAGAGGAGCAGGTTATTGCTTCTACTTTTGATGGAGAATTTATTTTACCTTTGGAAGTAGCAGAAGCTACACAAGGAAAAGCAACCCTTCAATTGCCACTGCCAAACCCAGAGGAAAGTCCAAAAAGTAGGGGCTTAGGACGTAGCCTTAAAATGTGCTTTTTCAAAGTGGCACTCAAAAAACGCCATCAGCAAAAACTTTTTTGGGTAGAAAAAAAGGCAGACGCTACTTTTTCGCTTCATACACAAAATTTGAAAGAGCAGGTAGAAAAAGCAAATAATATCTTGCTTTTGGTACATGGCTTTTTGGGCAGTGCGCAAGAAATTGTAACAGACTTTTTAGACCAGAATTTAGACCAAAATTATGATTTAATTTTGGCTTACGACTATGAAGACCTCAATACGCCCTTCGAAACCAATGCTCGTGATTTGGCTTATCAGCTCAAAATGGCAGGGCTTGACGAAAAGGCGGCTTTGCAGGGTAGGAAAATAACGGTACTTGCTCACTCCATAGGCGGACTTTTAGCGCGTTATTGGATTGAGAAAGACGAATTGGCAGGGCGCAATTTGGTAAAAAAGCTAATTTTATTAGGAACACCACAAGAAGGAACTGCATTTTCACAACTTGCACAGTATAGAAATGTGGCTACCCTGCTATTAGGATTGTCGCTCAACTTCCTGCCTGCCTCCGCCCCTGCCGTTACAGGACTTATGGCGGTGCTGAATCAGAGCAAACACGCCACTCAAACCTTAGAACAACTCCGCCCGCACTCCGATTTTCTTCGCGAGCTTGCACTTCTTCCCGACCCTGCGGTAGAGTATGTCGTTTTTTATGGAAATATAGAAATCATATCTGCCCAAAATCCTCAAAACCTTACGCCCAAATTGCTCGATAAATTGCAAGCACAGGCAGGTGAGGTTTTCTACAAAGGGCAGGCGCATGATGTCTTTATTAGCCAAGCAAGTGCTACGGCGGTAGATAAGAATCGCAATCCTGCTCCTACTTTTGTAGAAGTTCCTGCTTTTCACTTAGAATTTCTAAAAAATGAGCAAACAGTAGAAAAGTTGAAGGCGTATCTATAAAAAAGAGAAATTTAACAAGCAAAAAAAAGACGCACTTTCTAAAAAGTGCGTCTTTTTTGATTTTGGTGTTCCTATTTTAAAAATAGGGCTTAGAAATTAAACCCAAACACACCATTTGTAACGTTGCGGAAAGTGCTATCGGTAGGGCTGAACGCTCTGCCTGTAAAAGTGCCTTGCATAGAGTTTATTGCTACTTTCTCTATTTTGACAGTACCCGAAATAGCACCCCATTTTTGTCCTGCTCTATTTTCCAATTCAAAATAATATAAAACACTATCTACAGGATATTCACCTACTTCTGCCATTTGTGGCACACGCACTCTGGCAAAAGTAGAATCGCGTGTGTTAAAACCTGTGATAAGGAAAGTCGAATCTTGAAGGGCGTAGGTTACATTCAAACCTGCGTCAAAATTGTAGTGTTGGAATTTTCCTTTCAAATAGGGCTTAATCTGTGGAGGAGGAATAGGCGTAGAAGACAAGACTTTATTGACTCTACCCAATTCAAGGCGTATAATATTTCCTAATGAATCTTGTACGGTTGCATCGAAAGAGGCGCGTATGAGTTGTTTATCATAGTCTATCGCTGTTATGGTGACGGTGCTTCGCGCACGTGTAGCGAGCTGTGTAGAAAAAGTGCCACTTTTTTCTTCGTTTGTAGAAATAAAGGTTATTTTGGCAAAGGACGTAGGAGAAATGGTGTAAGTCGTCAGTTTTAATTCAGGCAGCACGATTATAATAGACGAACCGTCGTTATGAACTGCTGAAATGGTTGCAATCGTTGCCCCTGTTCCTGTGCTATCATTGAGACTGTCTTTGGTTACGCTGGCGGTAGCTTCTGAAGAAAACCAAGTAAGCCCGTCTACTTTCATTGTTATCTGACCCTCTGGGTCTACTAAATCCACGTCGTCGGCACGTCTTTCGCAGTTGAGTGCCAAAGAGGTAAAGCCAAGAAAGCAGAGTAAGAGCGGAAGAAAACGCAATGGGCTTGCCCCCGAAGGTTTGTGTGTCTGTATTTTCTTATCCATAGAGTACATATCAAAAGAGTTCAGGTAAAATGAGTTTCGAGCGATAAATTTTCGAGTGAAAAGACAGGTGGAACAGATAGGTGAAGTTGATAGAAAGGTGAGATAAAGGTACGCCCTCCCAAATATACACAAAGATAACGCTTTGTGGGCAAAATAATTGCCTTGCTGCGTTATCTTTTCAAAAAAGGCGTTAAAAAAGGCTTAAAAAAAGCAAGTTTTACTACTCTTTTGTTTTTTTGTGTGAATTTGTAAAGTTGTTTTGATGCTTTTTAAACACAAACTTCCGCCCGAACCTCCTGATTTTGCAGAAACGTCAGCCCATGACGCGCCAAATCTAAGGGCTTTTCGGTAGTGGCAATCAAAATTTCACCCAAGTATTCTTTGCCCAACTGATAACGACCTATCCGACAGCGAGCAGGGCTTTTGAGCAGCAAATATTCCTGCAAAGGCGAATAGCTTTGCTCATTCAAGCAATACAAAATATCAAAAGGATAGTTAATAAATTCTTCTATCTTTGTCGTATCTACACTTCCATCAAAGCGAACCGCTTGGTAGGAAAGGTTTTGCGTTTCGCTCCGTTGTTGCGTTTCGTCTAACAACAAAACCGCTACTTTTTTGCCCATCTTTTCTAATTGGTAGGTGAGTTCTGCCAAGCTCTCCGAGCAAGTAGAAATAATACCAATCGTGCGTATTTGGTTGAAATGCAGCAAGTTACGTTTGTAAATAAGCTGCTTTTGTTTCCTAAGAGCGCGATTTCGATAAGCTAAGGCTTTGGCTTTGAGAAAAATAAGGGGGTTTTGCATATACTTGCCAACTTTGCCTATACAAAGTTTGTAGGGAATAAGTAAAGAGTTGCAATATTGAAAGATTTAGTGCTTGTGAAAATTAAAGCAAAAAGAAGTTTTTTTATGAAAATTTTTGAAAGCTGATTAGCGCAAGGCGTAAGCCAAGCAAAAGAATCACAAAACACTCAAAATAAAACGCTTACGTCCTTCTATTGTTGTTTGCTTGCTGTTAAAAAAAGCAAAAAATTCAGTTAGCCCCTATGTTTTTTCCCAACAAGGGGTATTTTCGCCGATATGCGTTGATAAGAAACAGTTTTTGAGCCGTAAAACTTTTAGGCGAAACCTGCTCAAAAAGAATCCGCCATTCGTTGTAAATTTGGGGCGATTGGGCTAAAAATGCGACAGCGTCTATTTTTTTTTCTTGCAAATAGGTTTCAAAATCCATATTATTTTTGCTTAGTTTTTGTTTTTACTAAAATTTTTTGCATAATAAAAACTTCACAAGTAAAATTTGCCTCTTCCCCATCAAGGCTATTGATAGGACGCTGTTCTATTTTTTGTGAAATCTCTGCCTCGTCTTCTTGTTTTTTCGGCTTATTTTCTATTGTTTTAGTATAAAAGTAGCCTTCTATTTTTATGTTTTTGTTCAAAAAAAGTTCCATATTTTTGTCGGTCTGATTTTCCAACACGCTTTCCCTACCATTTTTTTCTATCAAAACGTAATATTCACTGCCTTGTGCGCAATAGCTCTGTGTAGATTTAGACCAAGGCTTTTGTACAATTTTACCCGTTAGTGTTTGCGTCGTTTGTGCCATTGTACTTTCTATAAAGTAGGAATTAAAATAAAAAAATGAAACTAAAATTAAAAAACTCAAACTTTGAATTAGTCCAGACTTACTAAAAATTTTATGACTATTTTTAGCACTTTTTTTAATATTTTTTGACTCTTTTTGCATAAGATTCGAAATAAAAGAAGGTGGAAGAAGGGTTTTCTATCATTTTTTCGTACATTTCCGCAAAATTTGTACCATGCCCACTGTGGGCTTTTTTTCTTAAAAAATACAGAGATGACTCCACTTTCCAAGCCTTGTCAGGTTTTATATATACATGGGTTAGATGCAAATCCCTCTGCTGAAAAAGTTGAAATTTTGAAACAATATTTTGGCGAACAAGTCTTTGCTCCCCAACTTGCGTATCGTCAAAATTTGAATACTTTTCAAGATTTAAAATCTTTTTTAGAAGAAAAAATGAAAAATAACCCAGTTCCCACTTTTATCGTTGGTAGTTCGGCAGGTGGTTTGATGGGATATTGGTTGGCGAAACACTTAGGACTTTCTGCCTTGCTTTTTAATCCTGCATTGGCTTATCTCTCTGTTTTTCAGACGATTGACAAAGAAATAAAACAAATTTTGCCCTTTTGGGTCTATTTGGTTATCGGTGAGCAAGATGAGGTCATTACGCCCGATAGTACCTATGATTTTCTACAAAATAATGAAAATCCTGCTTATTATACAATTAAAAAAATAGAAAATTTAGGGCATAGAATAGACATAGAAACATTTGAAAAAAGTGTAAAAAATTTTATTTCTAATCTAAAATATTAAAAATAGCCAAGACTTCGCGCCCCAAGATATTTTTTCTAAAAACTTGCAACTGTTCAAATTTTGCGTACCTTTGTGGCACAAACGAAGGGGGTGCTTTCCCATCTTGTCAGACAGACTAACTTTTTTATTGCTCAAAAGATGATTTTTTTATCATTTTGATAAGCTGTAAAGCAGAGATAGTTTAAAAGGTAAAGAAAGCTGAGATTAAACCCATTGAACCTGAACTTATTAGCATAAGCGTAGGGAATTCGTTGGTGCAAGAACCAATTTGCAAAAAGGTTTTATCGCGAGTTGAATTGGGATTTACTTTTAGTTTTTGCTTAAAAAAAACTAAAAGACAAAACTTTGTTCATCAAAAAAAACTTTTTTATTTTTACAAGTTTGGGAATCGCATCTCCTTCACTTTGTTTTTTATCCAAACTCAAAACAAGATGAAGAAAAACACTACCCTTACCGTTTTTTCAGACACTCTGCCCTTCACGACTGCACAGGCGGCTGCTTCGAATACAAATTCGCGCCCTTTTGTTATTGTCTTATTATTGCTATTTTGGTTTATATTTTCAGCTAATTTATTAGCTCAAAATATAAACATAAAAGGCAGAGTTTTGTCCGAAAAAGGCGAAGCCCTGACAGGTGCTACCGTTCAGTTGAGAAACACGACGCAAGGTACAGTTTCTGATGTACAAGGATTTTTCTATTTGTCTATTTTAGAAAAAATACTTGAAAAATCAAACTACGAAATAGAAATTAGTTTTGTGGGCTATCAAAAAATAGTACAAAAAATAGAAATAGAAAAGTATAAAAATGAAGACTATTTACTCGAAATACGCTTAAAAGAAGGAGTTACTTTGGGCGAAATTACCATCAATGCTTATCGCGAGTACCCCGTAACCCTTACAGAGGTGAGCAGGCAGGAATTGGAAAAAAGAAATTTAGGACAAGATATACCCGTTTTACTAAATTTTACGCCTTCTGTCGTAACTACTACTGATGCAGGTGCAGGGGTGGGCTATACAGGCATGCGCATTAGGGGCAGCGACGCAACGCGCACCAACGTAACTTTAAACGGTATTCCGCTCAATGATGCTGAATCTCAGGGAGTTTTTTGGGTCAATATGCCTGATTTTGTGAGTTCTGCCTCTCATATCCAAATTCAAAGAGGGGTAGGGACTTCGGTAAATGGGGCAGGCGCATTTGGGGCTACTGTTAATATAGATACTGAAATTCCGAATGAAAATCCCTATGCCGAACTCGCCAATTCGGTTGGCTCTTTTCAAACGCGCAAGCACACTTTGCGCTTGGGTACAGGTAAAATAGGCAAAAACTTTGCCTTCAATGGGCGACTTTCGCGTATCAAATCAGACGGCTTTATAGACCGTGCTTTTTCAGATTTGTCGTCTTATTTTGTATCAGGTTTATATCAAAATCAGAAAGGAACGCAAATTAGGGCAAATGTTTTTGGTGGAAAAGAAATGACTTTTCAGGCTTGGAATGGCGTTCCCGAAGAAATTTTAAGAGCAGGCAATCGCACCTACAACGAACTTTCGGGCTATGATAATGAGATTGATAATTACGAGCAGCAACACTATCAATTTATCATAGACCAAAAAATCAGTCCACAATTCTTTCTCAATACTGCTTTTCATTATACCAAAGGCAGAGGTTATTTTGAACAATTTAGAGAAAAAGATGAACTTTCACGCTATAACATGCCTGACCTTGCTATCGGCGATAGCCTGATTACAGAGAGCGATTTGGTGCGCCGCCGCTGGTTGGACAATGATTTTTATGGCATTGTTTTTAACCTCAACTACCAAAGTAAGGCGGTTAAAAACCACAGTCCGAACTTGCATTTGATAGTGGGAGGAGGCTGGAATCGCTATGAAGGAAAGCACTTTGGCGAAGTCATTTGGGCAGAATTTTCGCCTGCTTCTAAAATTAGACATCGCTATTACGATAATGATGCTACTAAAACAGATGCGAATTTATATTTAAAAGCTAACTATCAAATTTTAACAGATTTGTTTCTTTTTGCTGATTTGCAGCTTCGCCAAATCGATTACGACTTTTTAGGTTTCGATAATGATTTGAGAAATGTAACGCAAAATGCAAAACTTGCTTTTTTTAATCCTAAATTTGGGCTTACTTATGATTGGAAAAAAAATCGTTTCTATGCTTCTTTCGCTCGCGCCCATCGTGAGCCAAACCGCAATGATTTTACAGAATCTTCGCCAGAGAGCCGTCCGCAGGCAGAGCGTTTGGACAACGTAGAAATTGGGTGGCAGCGCAATTTTGGTAAATTGTCTTTGGCAGCCAATTATTTTTTGATGCAATACAAAGACCAATTAGTCTTGACGGGGCGAGTCAATGACGTGGGAGCTTATACGCGCCAAAATGTGAAAAACAGTTACAGAACTGGAATAGAAATTGTATCAAATTATGATATTTCTAAACAGTTTAGTTGGCAGGGAAATTTGACTTGGAGCAGCAATAAAATTCGCAATTTTATAGAATTTTTAGATGATTATGACAATGGTGGTCAGGTCGAGATAAGTTATGGCGACACCGACATTGCCTTTTCACCTACTTGGGTTGGGGCTTCCCAATTAAGCTATACTCCTATCAAAGGCTTTCAAATCAGTTGGTTGGCTAAATATGTTAGCGAACAATATTTAGATAATACTTCTTCGGATAGCAGAAAAATAGAGGCTTTTCTGATAAATGATTTGCAGATGAGCTATCAATTTTCTTGGGGAAGCCTTAAAAATATTGAGCTAAATTTTATGCTTAATAATTTACTCAATGTAGAGTATGAAAACAATGGCTACACCTTTGGCTATCTTTCCGAAGGTCAGATGGTAAGGCAAAATTATTATTATCCGCAAGCAGGTAGAAACTTTTTATTAGGCTTGCGCCTAAGTTTTTAGATAAAAATTTACATAAAAAGCCTATGAAAACATCTATTTTGTTTTCGTAGGCTTTTCTTTTTTTTAATTATTTGAGTTTTCTATTTAAGCAAATCTCTGCCAATATCGGCTCTAAAATATTTGCCTTCAAATTCAACTATTTGGGCAGCTTTTAAAGATTTTTGTAAAGCATCTTCCAAACTATCGCCCTTTGCGGTTAGTGCCAAAACGCGCCCGCCAGCGGTAACCAAGTCGCCTTTTTCGTCTGTTTTCGTGCCTGCCTGAAAGGGAATGAGGTCGGTTTTGAAGTCTGTAGCGAGCTTATCCAAACCTTTGATGGGCTTTCCTACGGCATACTCCTGTGGGTATCCTCCTGAAACAAGCATAACCGTAGTGGCGTATTTATCGCTGATTTTCAAGGTTTTATCTTTTAATTTTCCCTGTGCGGCGGCGTAGAGAAGCTCTACCAAATCGCTTTCTATGCGTGGCAAAACTACTTCGGTTTCGGGGTCGCCCATGCGCGTATTGTATTCCAAAAGGTAGGGTTCGCCTTCCTGAATCATCAGACCAAAAAATATAAATCCGCAAAAATCTATTTGTTCATTTTTCAAACCATCTAAGGTAGGTTTGATGATTTTTTGCATAATTTTTTCTTTCAAAATTTCATTTACAAAAGGAACAGGAGAAACTGCGCCCATGCCGCCTGTATTTAGCCCTGTGTCGCCCTCGCCGATACGTTTGTAATCTTTGGCTTCGGGTAGCAAAACAAAATCTTTGCCGTCGGTGAGGACAAAAAACGAAACTTCTATGCCTTTTAAAAACTGTTCCAATACTACTTTTTCGCTGGCTGCGCCAAATTGTTTTTCCAACAACATGGCTTTGAGGGTTTGTTCGGCTTCGCTGCGCGACTCGACAATCACTACGCCTTTTCCTGCTGCCAAGCCGTCTGCTTTTAGTACAATAGGATAGCCAAATTGTTCTATTTTGTTGATACCTTCTTGATAAGTGGCGGCGGTAAAGGTTTCAGAGGCGGCAGTTTGGACTCCATTTCTTTTCATAAAAGCCTTTGCAAAGTCTTTGCTGCCTTCCAATTTCGCGCCTGCTGCCGAAGGTGCAAGAATGGCTAAATTTTTTAATTTTTCATCTTTTTTTGAAACCTCTTTTAAATAATCGGCAATGCCTTCTACCAAAGGCTGTTCGGGTCCGACGACGACAAAATCTATGTCCTTTTGGCGGATAAACTCACTAACTTGTTCAAAATCAAGCACATTGAGGCTGACATTGCTGCCCACCTCTGCCGTACCTGCATTGCCCGAAGCGATATAAAGTTGAGTACAAAGCGGACTTTGTGCCATTTTCCAAGCAAAGGCGTGTTCTCTGCCGCCATTGCCGATAAGAAGTATGTTCATAATTTTTTTGAAATAAAAGCGTAAGAATAATTTTGTTTTTGATTTGCATTGGATACTCGTTTGCAAGTTACGACTTTTCGCGCTTTTTTTCTTCAATTTGAAGGCGTGGAAGCCATTTGAAACCTTTACAGAGGCAATAATTTTTTGCCTATTTAAAAGGCGTTTAAAGGATTTTTAAAAACCTTTCAAATCCTCGAAAAGATGCTTATCTTTGCGAAAGGGCGTTTGAGGTCGAGTTTGTAAATTTTCTTAAAAAAGCTGAAATATGATAAAATTTTTTACAAAAAATATTGAAAAAAAAAGTAGTATTTTAGATAGCTTTTTTTACGTTTTTTTCTTTACCGTTTTTTTATTCTCTTTTCCTTTAAAAGGACAGAAAAATATCAAACTCAATCCCGAAAAGAAACTTTCACAATACATACTAAGAAATTGGACTACGGAAGATGGATTGCCCTCGAATGCACTAACGGGCATGATACAAACACGCGATGGCTACATCTGGCTTTCGAGTTATGATGGCGTGGTGCGTTTTGACGGCGTGAAATTTGAGCATTTTTACCCTGAAAATTCGCCTGCGCTGCGTTCCCATGTGGCGCGGACGCTGCTCGAAGACAAGCGCGGTAGGCTTTGGGTTGGCTTGCAGCGTGGGGTCAGTTTTTTTGAAAATGGAGCGTTTCATACGCCCCAAGAGCTTCAACATCTGAACCATTATAGCATAGAAACCTTGTATGCAGACCGTCAGAACACGATTTGGATAGGGACTTCGGCAAGCGGACTTTATACTTTCAATGAGGCGGGTTTGCAGCGTTTGGCAGGTTTGCGCCTACACATGCGCGGTGCAATTTCGGATATTTTGGAAGACAAAGAGGGCAATATTTGGATAGCTTCCGAAATTGGAGAATTAGTAAAATATAAAAACAATAAATTTAAACTTGTATCCTCACCGAAAACCACAAAAGGGATTAAATCGCTCTTTGAAGACTCACAGGGAACGCTTTGGGTAGGTGGCGGCGATAGGGTTTTTTGTGTAGAAAATGATTCTATTTTTCCATATAAAAATTTAAAGGTTAGGGAAATTCGCCAATTTTTAGAGGACAAACAAGGCTTTTTTTGGTTTGCCAATGATGCAGGTTTGCATCGCTATCGCCTTGATAATCAGACCTTAGAGAGTCTTTCTCCTATTGAGGGGCTGCCTTCAAATCTGATTCGCAGCTTGATGGTGGATAGGCAGGGTTATTTGTGGTTGGCTACCTTCCGACAAGGTTTTTTCCAGCTTGTAGATGGTAAATTTACCAACTATTCCACTGCCGAAGGCTTGCCGTCTAATATCGTAACGGCGATTTTGGAAAAAGATTCGCTCACTTATTGGATTGCGACAGAGAGCGAACAACTTGCCGTTTGGCAAAATGGCTATATTTCGCCTCTCTATCTGCCTGCTTTTATACCCGAAGGACGCACGAAGCACCTTTTTGAAGATAGTAAAAAAAATATATGGATTAGTACCGATAAAGGTGTAACCAAAATTCCACATCGCGATAGCACACACCTAAGCCCTAAGACTTACAGCGTGGAAACAGGCTTTCCCGACGATTTTATTCAATTTGTGTTTGAAGATTCGAAAAAGCGCATCTGGATAGGCACACAGCGCACAGGATTGCACCTTTTGGCAGGCAAGAAAGTTAAAAAAATAGGAAAAAGAAGGGTATTAAGTGAAGTAGATTCTTTACAAACCTTTGATGTGGATAATGCCATTGGGTCGGATTTTATTTCGAGTATGGTAGAAACGCAAGCAGGCGAATTTGTGGTAGGCTCGAAGCGCGGACTTACCTTTTTCAACCAAAATGCGGAGGTATTGCGACATCTAACCGTGCAGGAAGGCTTGCCCAGCAACATTATTTTTACGATTTATGAAGATGAAGCAGGCATTTTATGGGTAACGACAGACGGGGGCTTGGCGCGTATCGAAGGCAAGAAAATTATTGCCTATGATACCCAAATGGGCATGGTGGAAAATGTGGCTTTTGATGTGTTGGAAGATAGGTTTGGCTACCTTTGGTTGCCCTGTAGCAATGGCATTATGCGTGTAGAAAAGAAACAGTTGAACGCAATCGCACAAGGAAAAGCCAAGACGCTCGACTGCAAACGTTATGATAGGGCAGATGGTATGAAAAACAACGAATGTGTGGGCGCAACTCGCGCTTTGGCAGCCCATGATGGCACGCTTTGGTTTTCTACTTTTGGTGGAATTACGGTGCTAAATCCTGCGGCTCTGCCCGTCAATAAAACGCCGCCTGTGGTCATTATCGAGAAAATAACCACTGAAAATCAAGATGTTAGGATTAGCAACTTGCTTCATTCTTTCGCGCCTACTGATAAGCGTTTCCTTTTTTCTTATACGGCTTTTGATTACGACGACCCCAAAACAATTCGTTTTCAGTATAAATTAGAACCCTTTGATGCCGAATGGGTAGCGGCAGGCAGGCAGCGCACAGCCCTTTACACCAATTTGCCCGCAGGCACTTATACCTTTCGCGTTAGGGCAATGAATCATAGCGGCTATGCTTCCAAAGAAGAATCTACTTATACTTTTGAAGTAGAACCCCGTTTTTATGAAACAATTTGGTTTATGATTTTGATGGTTTTGCTTGCTATTTTTGCAATTTGGGCAGGCTACAAAATCAGAATGTACCGTTTAGAAAGCCGAAAGGCAGAATTAGAGCGCGAAGTATTGAATCGTACCCAAGAAGTATTGATACAAAAACAGCAAATTGAAAAACAAAAAGAAGAACTACTTTATACCGTAACTTCTTTGCGTGATACCCAAACGCAATTAGTACAATCTGAAAAAATGGCTTCTTTGGGACAGCTTACGGCAGGCATTGCACATGAGATAAATAATCCGATAACCTTTGTCTATGCAGGCGTAGATGTGCTGCAATCTATGATTGATGAATTAATGCAAATTTTAAACTTGTATGAAGAAATTTATCAGACCCCCGAAGCCGACCTACAAGCGGCATATTTAACAGAGATTCAGGGCAGAAAAGCCAAAATCAATTATGACGAAATTAAGAGCGATTTGGTAGCAACGGTAGAAGACATCAGGCAGGGGGCAGCGCGGACGGCAGAGATTGTCAAGGGGTTGCGTACTTTTTCGCGTTTAGACGAAGCCGATTTAAAGATGGCAGACGTGCATGAAAATTTAGAGGCTACCTTGGTAATTTTACGACCGCAGTATAAAAATAGGGTACGGATTCAGAAAAATTACGGCAAACTTCCCCTAATAGAGTGCTTTCCGGGCAAACTCAATCAGGTCTTTACCAATATTTTAGCCAACGCCATACAAGCCATTCCCGATAAGGGCGACATCTTGATTACGACGCAAGTAGTTGAAAATAAGCAGGTTCTAATTCAAATTCAGGATACAGGCGAGGGCATGAGCGAGGAGGTAAGGCAGCGCATCTTCGAGCCTTTTTTCACCACCAAAGAGGTAGGGAAAGGCACTGGATTGGGACTTTCTATCAGTTTTAGTATCATTCAAAAACATAACGGCAGGATAGAAGTAGAGTCGGAAAAGGGCAGAGGCACTACTTTTATTATCACCCTGCCGATTGAACAAGGAAAATAAAAAGTAAAAAATAAGAAAACAAGTGCTAAAAAGGCGGCGCGTTGTGTCCCCAAACCCTAAGGGTCTTCAAGACCCTTAGGGTTTAAGTCCAAATTTTATTTCGTATCAAACTCAAAAAAACAAGACTTTTCGCAGAATTTAGCATTGCCACTTTCAGAGCCTTTGTCTTATGTCCCCACAAATGGCGCACTTACTAACCTTAAACTAAGTTTAGCAATCAATTTAGCACTCAAAACCGATTACCAACACGTCATCAATTTGGTGATTTTTGCCTTTCCACTCATAAAAGTAGCGTTTTAGTTCTTCTTCTTGTAGGGAAAAAGAGAGGGGTTGGATATGCTCTAAAAGGCGTTTGAAGCCTTTTTTCATGAGCTTACGTCCTTCTGCGCCGCCGAATTGGTCTTGGTAGCCGTCGGAAAAGAGGTAAAAACGTGTTGTTTTGCTAACATCGATGCTCACCTGCTCAAAACTTGGCAGTACGCGCTTATCCCTTTCAGAGGCAAAGCCGCCGATAGAACGCGCAGTGGCTTTTACTTCGTGCAGCTCGCCTGCTTGGAAGTAGAAAAGCGGACGGTGTGCGCCCGAAAAATGAACTTTTTGCGCCTTGTGGTCTATCAGACAGAGAGCGATGTCCATGCCATCGCGACTTTGTGTGTGCTGCTGCTTCAAATTTTCGCGGATTTTCTTGTCTAAAAGCGTTAGAATTTCGTTGGGTTGGGTAAAATTCTGATTGTTGATGATTTGATTGAGAGCCGCATCTGCCGTTATCGAAACAAAAGCACCGGGTACGCCGTGTCCTGTGCAGTCGATGGCGGCTAAAAAGGTCATTTCTTTTTTGTGCGAAAACCAGTAGAAGTCGCCACTGACAATGTCGCGCGGCATATAGAGTATAAAATGATTGGGCAGGACGGCTTGTATCTTGATTTGCTGTGGCAGCAAAGCATCTTGAATCCGCTTGGCGTAGTTGATGCTATCGGTAATGTCCTGATTTCGTTTCTGTATAATTTTATTTTGTAGCTCTATTTCTTGTTTTTGTTGTGCAATTTTGCGGTATGCGTCTGCATTGTCCAAAGCCGTTGCGATATAGTTGGCTAAGTTTTTCAGCATCGATACGTGCGAATCTTCATAGGCAAGTTTTTCAAAACTTTGTACAGTAAGCACACCCAAGCGTCTTTCTTCAATGGAAAGGGGAACATAAACGATAGAGTAAGTCGTTTCGCCTACTTTATTGAGGGGCTTGTCGGTGAAATATTGCGGATATTCGCTTTCGAGGTCGCGTATAAAAATTTCTGTTTGTTTGTTGAAGCAATATGCCGCCAATTCCTCTTCCTGCACATGGACGCTATGGGCAGGTAGCAATCTGCCCGCTTCTACAGAGTTGGGAAACACAAGCAGTTTGTTATCAGGGTCATAAATGGCGATACCGATGCTATCAGCGGGCATCAAGGTCTGTAGGTTTTCTTGTACTACATTGATAAGGGCATCAAGCTCGAGTTCGGCTGCAATTTGCCTACCCATTTTATTGAGAATTTCTAAATTTTGGTTATTCTTTTTAATGGTTTCATTTTGCGCCTTCAATTCTTCATTGCTTTGATTTAACTGTAAAGTTGCTGCATCTACGGTCGCTTTCAAAGTGGCATTTTGCTTTTTTAGATAGGCGTTGCGCTGGTGGAAAAAGAGGGCAGTACTCGAAATGACTGTTACCGAAACCAAAACCCAAAACCAAGTGGTACGCCAAAAAGGAGGTGAAATGATAATCGTCAGGTCTGCGCCTATTTCATTCCACACATCATCGGCATTGGCGGCGCGAACCTTAAAGATGTAAGTCCCTGCGGGCAGGTTGCTATAAGTGGCAAAACGGCGATTGCCTACTTCGTTCCATTCTTCTTCAAAGCCTTCTAATTTGTAGCGGTAGCGCGTCTTTTTGGGGTTGTGATAGCCCAAGGCAGCAAATTCTATCGTAAAAATCTTATCTTGATAGGAAAGCTCGATTTCGCGTGTTTCGCCGATGTGCGTCAGCAGCGGACTATCTGGATTGGCTGGACTTTGTACTTCCACCGATTTGTTGAAGATTTTAAAGTCGGTCAGTATCAGTGGGGGGTGATAGGTATTGGCAGAAATGCTATCAGGGTGAAAATAGGTAAGTCCATTTACACCGCCAAAGTACAAAATTCCCTTGCTATCTTTAAAAAAAGAGCCAGAATTAAACTCATTTCCTTGCAATCCATCTTCTACATTATAGACCAAAATGGTGCTATCTTGGGGCAGGTAGCGAATAATGCCGTTGTTGCTGCTTGCCCAAAGTGCGTTGTCGTTGCCTTCCAAGATGCCATACATAAAGTAGTTTGCCGCCTCAAACTTATCGCCTAAGTGTGTAAAGGTTTTTTGTTTGGGGTTGAAAAGAATAAGCCCTGTTTTGGTAGCGAGCCAAAAGTTGCCGTCTTTGTCTTCTGTAAAGCTATTGATTTCGTTATCCTGATTGGTAGCCATGCCATTTTGAAGGGGTTGGATAAAGGCTTCAAAACTCACGATGTCGCCCGCGCTATTCCGCCCTGCGCGATACAAGCCTGCATGGGTGCTAATCCAAAGGTTTCCTTTTTTATCTTCTTTCAGATGCGAAATAAAATCATTTTGCAGCCAATTTGCATTACCCGAAATTGCATTGTAGCGTTTGAAGCCCGAAATATAGCCCAAAGAGTCTAAATAGACGCGATTTAGTCCTTTTGCCGTTCCTACCCACCAAATATTATAGCGGTCTTTGTAGATGGCATTGATTAAATTGTGGCTAATAGAATAGGAATCTTCCTTGTCGTTTAAGTAGCGCATGCCGTAGATGAGTTTGCCCTCTATGTCCAATTCGTATTGATACAAACCCTCTGCCGAGCCAATCAAAATGTTGTATTCCGACACAAAACCCAAAGCGAGCGCGTATTTGACCTCGCCAATTAGCTTTCTATAATCCGCAATAGAGTCGCGCTCCATCTTATCGATGCCGACATTGTGTCCGATAAAAATATTGTGTTCGGGACTTTCTTTGATAGACCAAACGGCATCATGCGAGAGGCTATTACTGGTGCCTGTATCATGGCGGAGGTTTTTAAAATGTTGTGCCGCAATATTGATTTTCAAAACGCCCCCTTCTTTTGTTCCTACCCAAATAATCCCCGACCTATCTACATAAATCGAGAGCGTGCCTTCTTGATTTTTCTTATCAAAACGGTAGTGTTCAAAGCCATAACTTGCCGTAGAAAAGCGCGAAAGTCCGCCTTCGGTAGCAAGCCAGAGATAGCCTTTTTTGTCGGCGGCTAAGGCATGGATTTGGTTGCGTTTTTGTTCGAAATCGGCTTCTGAGCAGGTGTAGCGAATGGGCAAAAACTTGTCTGAAAGGCGGTCATAGCGCAATAAGCCGCCTTGGGTAGCAATCCAAAGCGAGCCGTAGGTATCTTCTGTAAAGCCTGTGATGAAATCGTTGGGAATAAACCTATTTTGCAGGGTAGAATCGCTGCCGTAATGCGTGAATTTGTTTTTTTGCTCATCATAAGAAAAAAGTCCTTCTTGCGTACCTACCCAAATGAGTCCTTTTCTATCTACAAAAAGGCGATTGACGTAGTGGTGCAAAGGTTTTTCACCCTTATTTTTTATTTTGGGTAGCTTAATTTCCTCAATCGGCGCAGTGGGGTTTTCTTTGTCAGAAAGGCGAAAGCGGTTCAAGCCGCCATCTGTGCCTATCCAAAGCCATTCGCCTGTTCTATTTTCTGCAAAAGCCGTTACGTAACCACTCGAAAGTGTTTGTTTGGCTCTTGGATTGCGATAGTAGTTTTTGAAGTTATCAAAATTCCTATCAAAAACCGAAAAACCCACAGGCGTGCCTACCCAAAGTTCGCCCGCCTTTGTTTCGTAGAGTGCCGTAATAAATTTTTCGGGCAGGCTGGTAGAATCGTTCCGAATGTGGCGATAGATTTTGAAAGTATAGGCATCATAGCGGTTGAGTCCGTCTTGTGTGCCTAACCAAAGCAAGCCATACTTATCTTGAAAGAGGGAAGTTACGGTAGCTTGGGAAAGACCACTTTCTACGGAGAGCGGCACTAAGGGTATTTTTTGGGTCTTTTGTGCCAAAATAGGAAAAACACTAAGACTAAGGACAAATGTAGCTATAAAAAATCCTATTTTTTTTCTTGGGTCTAAGAAGTTTCTAAAAAATGCTGTTTTTGAGATAAGAAGGGTATGAAAAAATCTTGTTGGACTATAATTTGATTTCATTTTTTAATAAAAAGCAGGAGTGAGTGTGGGAAGCCGTCTTTCTGTTTTTGCCTCTAAAAAACCAAAGCGGTCTGGCGCAGCAGGCAAAACAGATAAAAGCACAAAGTTTTTCTGTGTCTGATAATGATTAGGAAGGAAGTTTTAGCCCTAAAACGGTAATGTCATCTAATTGTGTAGCCTCGCCCTGATGTTGTTCTAATTGATGCACCAATTTGAGCCGCTGCACCTCTAAGGGTAGATGGGCATGGGCTGCCAAAAGTTGCTTTAATTTCCAAGAGCCTATTTTTTGGCGGCTGGTGTTGGTCTGGTCGGCAAAGCCGTCGGAACAGAGATAGAGTTGTGTGTGTGCAGGCAGCAGTAGCTCCTGATTATGAAACGGATTGTTTTCTAATCGCTTCCTACCACCAATAGACCGCCTATCGCCTTTGAGTTCTTCTAAAACAAGTTCAGAAGGTTTTTTATTTTCCTGCCTCTGCACGTAGTAGAGTGGGCGTTTTGCACCTGCAAAGGTCAGTTTCCAGTAGCCGCTTGTCGCTGATTTTTCTAATAAACAAAGGGCAATGTCCATGCCGTCGTCGTTGGCGGATTGGTCTTGTCGTAAAGATTCGCGCGTGCGCTGGTGTAGCTCTTCCAAAATTTGGGCAGGGGCATATACCTTTCGCGCCACTACAATTTCGCTCAAAAGCGACTTTCCTACCATAGACATAAAACCACCGGGAACGCCATGTCCTGTGCAATCTACCAATGCTACAAAAATCTTACCTTCTACCTCTTCAAGCCAATAGAAATCGCCTGACACAATCGCTTGGGGCTTAAACAAGACAAAATGTTCGGCAAAGACTTGTTTAATGCGCTCGGCAGAAGGGAGCATTGCTTGTTGAATCGTAAGGGCATAGCGAATACTGTCGGTAATGTTTCTATTCTTTACCTCTATCGTGCGGAAGGCTTTTGCGTTGCTAAGGGCAATGGAAGTATAAGTCGCCATAGAGCGCAAAATCGCCTGATGTTCAGGCGTATAGACCTGCGGACGAAAAGATTGCACCGTAATAACGCCAATGGTATGCCCTTCGGAAATAAGTGGCACATACAAAAAGGCACGTGCCAATTCGCCTGCCTTCGATTCTGGCTTCAAAGGGCTATAATTTTGATACTCGTGGTCTAAATCATTGATAAAAATTTCCTGATTTTTAGAAAAACAAATCACAGAAAGCAAATGCTCCTCGCGTAGATGTTCGCTATGAAAAGGCAAGACTACGCCTTTTTCTACAAAATGTGAAAATTCTAATCGCCCTAAGTTTTCATTGTAAAGCCCTAAGCCAAAGCCTTCCGTCGGCACGATGGCACTGATAAGTTCATAGACCGTTGTGATAAGCTCGTTTAGGTCTAAGATGGCGGTAATGCGCTGCCCTGCCTTGCTCAAAATCTTGATGTTTTCATAGGCTTGTTGAATGGCAGAGTTCGCCTCTTGCAGAATTTCATTTTGGCTGCTGATTTGGTCGCGCTGTTGCTTGATTTCCAAAGCCTGATTTTCCAGCACGTTATTTTTTTGTAAGATGTCATCTTTTTGTGCCGCTAAAAGGCGATTCGACTGTGCCAATTCGTCTGTACGTTCCTCTATCAATCGCTCCAAGCGCATCTTTTGCTGTTCTATGCGATAAACGCGCAGGCGGTAGCCACCGTAGGCAATCGCCAAAAAGCTCACTAAGGCTAAAATTTGCACCCAACGCAACTGCCAAAAAGGAGGCGTAAGCACAATGACAAGTTGGGTAGGCGTTTCGTTCCAAGTGCCGTCGGCATTGGCGGCTTTTACCAAAAAAACATACTCGCGTGCAGGCAAGTTGGTGTAGGTAACGACATTGCGATTGGCATCTGTATATTGCCATTCGGTATCAAAACCTTCTAATTTGTAGGCATATTGGTTGCGTTCGGGCAGGGTAAAGTCAAGGGCGGCAAATTCTATGGAAAAGACACGCGCTTCTTCCTGCGGCAGCTCTATTTTTTGGGTATAAGTAATGCTTTGTGCCAGCCAATCGCTCTTTTTTGTACCATTTAAAGACTGATTAAAAAGCAGAAAATCGGTAATGACAATGGGCGGAATTTGGCGGTTGTGCAATAAACTATCGGGGTGAAAGAAATTCAAACCCCCGATTCCACCGAAAAACATTTCGCCTTTTTCGTTTTGGTGAGCGGCGTTGGGTATAAATTCGTTGGGTTGTAAGCCGTCGTGTTGGTCGTAGTGTTGAAAGGTTTGGCGGCTTGGGTCGAAACAAGAAAGCCCCTGATTGGTACTAAGCCAAAGGCGGTTGTAGCGGTCAGTTAAGATGCCGTTGATAGTCGCATTGGGCAGGTTTTCATTTTCTAAATAGCTTACAAATTCGCCTTTGGTTTCATCAAAAAGATTAAGTCCGTGTGCCGTACCTATCCAAAGTTGTCCTTTGTCGTCTTTGCTTAGGGTCAGGATGTCGTTGTTGCTCAAAGAGCTACTCTGATTGGCATCGTGAAAATAGCGTGTAAAGCGTTCTTGTGCTTTGTCAAAAAAATTGAGTCCGTAGTCTGTTCCTACCCAAAGGTTGCCCAATTCATCAAGCAATAGGCAGCGGACATGGTTGTGCGAAATAGAATTGTTTTGGCTTGGGTTGTGCGTATAAGCCCTTGTCGTTTTTTGGTTTGGATTGTAGCCGATAAGTCCGTTTTTGTAGGTAGCGAGCCAGAGTGTTCCTTCGCTATCTTCTACTAAATCTTTGATAGAAAGCGTGTCCGAATTGTTTATTCTTTCAAATACTTTTTTTAGATAATTGTACTTTTCCAATCCTGCACTTGTCCCTAACCAAAGATTTCCCTTCGAGTCTTGATAAATTTTCCAAACTTTCTTGCCTTCTTGTTGTCGTGCCTCGTCGCTTTGAGGTTTTCCATACGTACTTCGGTCGGCAAAATTGATAAAGTGTCCTGCTTCGGCATTTTCCAAAGGCAGGATACTCACGCCACCATTGAGCGTCGCAACCCAAAGGGCATCATCATCTTGACAAATGCTTGTAACGCGATTATCGGGCAGGCTTTGTGCGTCGTCGGGGTTTTGGCGGTAGGTTTTAAATTTTTCGCGTAGGGGGTTGAATTTGCTAATACCTTCGGCAAAAAGCCCGACCCACCAAGTTCCTGTTCGGTCTTTGTAGAGAGCCGTTATTTTTTCGTTGTCTAAGCTATAATTTTGTTGTGCCGACTGTTGAATGACTTGTGTTAGCTTTTGGGTTTGATGGTTGTAAAGCCAAAGTCCTTTTTCGGCTGTGCCAATCGCTAAAAAGGGGCTTGCCTCAAAAAGTTGGGTGATGGTCTGCGATTTGAACGGGGCTAAGATTTTTTCAAAATCGCCCTGCTCGCCAAAACGCTTGTGCTTCATATCGAAGCGGCTCAATCCGCCATAGGCTGTCCCTACCCATACGGCTTGGGGTGTGCAGACAAGTTGCGTAATATGCTCGCTATCAGGGGCATCTGCCTGCCCATACAAGGCAGGGCGATAGTGCGCAAAAGCTCCCGATTCGGGATTGTAGCGGTCTAAGCCATTCTGATTCGTACCAATCCAGAGCCACCCTTCGGCATCAAAGGCGAGGGCTGAAATTTCGTTGGCAGAGATTGTGTTTTGGTCATTTTCTTGGTGAAAAAAGTGTTGGAAGGCTTCACTTTTGGGGTCATATAAGTTAAGTCCGTTTTGGGTAGCAATCCAAATTCTGCCTTTTGAATCTTGTGCAAAGGCGCGGACGTTGTTATCAGAAAGTCCGTTGGCTATTCCTTTTTGGTGTGAAAAGGTTTTGAATTGCAACTTTTTTGGGTCATAGATTTGAAAGCCGCCCTTTTTTGTACCGATAAGCAAGCGTCCGTCTGCAAGCAGGGCAAGGGCTTGGACGTGGTTATCTGCCAACCCCTCTTTGGTTTTGAAGACCTGAAATTTTTTGCCGTCCCAACGGTTTAGTCCGTCCTCTGTGCCTACCCAAAGGAAGCCTTTTTCGTCTTGCAAAAAAGCCGTTATGGTGTTGTTTGAAAGCCCCTGTGCGGCAGAAAGGCGGTCTATCCATACAGTTTTGCTTTGCGCAGATAAGGGCAGGATAGGGCAAAAGAAAGAAAGCCCCCAGCAGCAAAGAAGTGCCGTTTGGAGAAAAGTGGTCAGGAAAAAGTGCTGCCTATCCGAAAAAAAAGATACAAAAATTTGCCATCTTACGTTTGCAATATGCCACATAGGAAGGTTTAGGGCTAAGTTTTTGAGCAAGACATAGTAGGGTTGAAAAAGCAAGGTCGAGAAGGAAAGTCAAGGAGAAGGAAAGTCAAGAAAGTTCAGATTCAGAAAGGTAAAAAAGATAGGAAAAGAGCCTTTGCCAAACTCTACCTTATCTTTTTGCAGCACCGTCTAAAATCGATGCCCTTGTGTGTGATTGAATTGGGCAGCAAGATAAACTTTTTTTATCAAAGAAACACTGCGCCCCTTATTTTTTTGCGCCCCTTTTAGGGTAAAAGGCGAAAGTAGCCGCTAAGGGTAGGGATAAGGCACTGCCTTGTCCTATGCCCCAAACCCTAAGGGTCTTCAAGACCCTTAGGGTTTAAGTCCAAATTTCATTTCGTGTCAAATTTGAAAAAACTGTAATAAAGCAAGACTTTTTACAGAACTTAACATCACTGCCCTATATGGCGGGGCTTTGATTCGGAATCATTTTTTTTGCATTTATGCAAAAAAAATGATTTGTATTTTGAACCCTCTCATAATGGGGGGAGGGCAGGGTGCAGTGATGTTAAATTCTAAAAATTAGATTCAAATGTAGGGACAAGGCATTGCCTTTTCCTATGCCCCAAACCCTAAGGGTCTTCAAGACCCTTAGGGTTTAAGTCCAAATTTTATTTCGTTTCTAATTTGACAAAACAAGGTTTTTACAGAACTTAACATTACTGGGGCAGGGTGGGGGTTCAGCAGGTTTCTCTTTCAACAAAAAAGGCTACAAAAATCTAACCCTTTGCGCCTTCTGCCAACAATAAATTTCCTGCCTTCCACAAAAGTTGCGTCCCTGCCCAATTCTGCGCTTAAAATTCGTTGCTGACAAGCCAAATTTCGTCTTGTGTAGAGCCTAATTCGCGCCACTGCGCCTTGATGCGTTGCGATTGTATCGTATTGACGGAAAGCCCTACGTAATGTGGCTCGATGGGCAAATCGCGGCTGTATTTCCTATCTATTAGCACCAGCAAATCCACTTTGCGCGGTCGTCCGAAGGCGGTCATGGCACTCAAAGCGGCACTCACGCTTCTGCCTGTGTAGAGGACATCATCTATAAGAAGGACGTTTTTATTTTCTATGATAAAATCAATTTCGGTACTATTTGCCTTTAAGGGCGATTCTCTGCGCCTGAAATCGTCGCGATAAAAAGTTACATCTAATCTGCCAAAGGGAAGCACCTTGCCCGAAAATTGCGCCAACTTCGCTTGCAGGCGAGAGGCAAAAAAGACCCCTTTGGGTTGTAAGCCAATAAGGACAGTATCCTCTATTTCGCTTTCCTGCTGCTCAAGAATTTCCTGACACAAACGGCTAATGGTGAGTTCTAAACGGTTTTCGGAAAGTAGCAAACGTTCCAACATAGTCGGTTTTTATAGGGTAAAGAAAATAAATATCGCTTTTGGAAAGGCTTTATTGGGCTTTTTCGATGATAAAAATCTCCTCGCCTTCTCTTTTCATCAAATATTGCTCACGTGCAAATTTCTCTAAGTTGTCGGTACGAATCTCTAAGGCGCGTTCCTGTGCCTTGATTTGCTCTATTTGTTTGAGGTAAAAAGTCCGTTCTTCCTCCAACTCGACGAGCTTGCTTTGCATCTGAAAGCGATTGATGAGGTCGTTGCCATCTAAAAACATAATCCAGATGAGAAAGGCGAAGGTGAACCAAAAGTAAAAGTTGTTGATGTACTTCTGAAAGAGGTGTTTGAGGTCTGACATGCGCGGGCGAATTTTTTGTCGAATTTCTTTTATCGGATTTTTGGCTGCAATAGACTGTAAATATAAGCAGTTTATCGATATCAAACTCAAAAAAAAGCGGCTTTTCGTATCTTAAAACAAAAAACACCACCGAGCAGGCTTCTAAGCGGCTTTTGTCCTCTTTTTCGGTAGCCTACGCGCTTTCTTTCTATCCTTATTTCGCTCTATTTTGTTATGCTTTTTCGCACCCAAGACAGTCGCAGACGTTTCTTTCACGACCTCAAATTGGCTTCCATTCTCTCCATTTCGGCGGGTGCGGTCAATTCAGCAGGTTTTTTTGCCTTCGATGTCCTCACTACCAACGTTACGGGGCATGTCGCGCTTTTGGCAAACGATTTAGTAGCCTATAATTGGAACGCTGCCTATATGAAGATGCTCTGGATGTTTTTGTTTCTTTTGGGGGCATTTGTTTCGAGCCTTTGGGTACAATTTTTCCACAATCACCCCACACAGGCGCGTTTTGCGCACAGTGTTCCCCTGATTTTGGAGATGGGCTTATTGGCAGGCGTGGCTATTTTGGGGCATCATTATTTTGATTATAGCGAAATGATGATACAACTTTTGGCAGGTAGCCTGCTTTTTGCGATGGGGCTACAAAATGCCCTTATTACCATTGTTTCGGGGTCAGTGATTCGCACCACACACCTAACGGGGCTTTTCACAGACTTAGGCGTTAATTTCGCCAAATTGCTTTTCAATCAAGGGGGCGCAAAGGAAAATTTGGCGGTCAGGCGAAAGTTAGCCCTCCTGCTCACGATTGCAGGTAGCTTTTTTCTCGGCGGCATGATAGGCGGCTTTCTTTTTGCCTCCTACCTCTTTTTTGCCTTTATCTTTCCACTGCTCACGCTATTGGTTGCACTTTTGTATGATATTGTAACTTATCAGCCACACAAAACTAAGAAAGCCACCAAAATAGTTAAAACGCTCACCCCAAAAAAGACCGAAAGGAAATGGGAAACCGAAGTAGAGTAGTGCCTTTCTCTCTATTTTTTGAGCAGGGCTAAGGTCTGAACAATATGCGCCAATGTAGGGATAAGGCATAGCCTTGTCCGAAATAAGAAGGAAAAGATGAAAGTTTTTGTATGATATAAATATAAAAACTAAAAAATAAAAACCATCACAAAAAATACCACCAAGCATAGACCGTTATCAGCGAAATGGGGATAGAAACGGCTACTTGCAAGTTGGCTAAATTAGGGTCTAAATCATACTCACTTGCTACCAAAGCCGCCGTAACCATCGATGCCATGCCTGCCTCCAATACCGATACTTCGAGCAGTACCCCCTTCAAACCAAAAACAAGCGCGTAGAGTACCCAAATGGCAAGTGGAGCTAAAAAGAGTTTGTAACTCAAAGCCCAAAAAAGAGCGGATTTGCGCAAGCCCTCGCGCTTAAATTTGATTTGCAAGCCCACTGCAAAAAGAGCTAAGGGCGAAAGTGTATCGCCCAATCTTTGCATCGTGCCTTCCAAAATTTCGGGCAGCCCCCCAAAAGGTGTAATGAGTAGTGCGAGGATAAAGCCGATAAAAGGCGGAAAGATGACTAATTTTTTCAGAATCAGAGGCAAATTGGGTTTGCCCGAAGCAAAAGTGGCGGCAATGGAAATTCCCAAGATGGAAACGGCAAGAAAGGAACCGGGCTGGTCGGCAAGGACGGCATAACGCAAAATATCCTTGCTTTCATACAAGTATTCTAACAAAGGAAAACCAACAAAGGAAGTATTAGAAAGTCCGCCCACCAAAATTAAAGCCCCTACCGTACTGCGCTGCCAAGAGAATAGTTTGCCCAAAAAAACAAAAAACGGAATGGCTAAAAGTAAAATCAGCCAAGGCATCAGGGCAGGGAAAAGCATTGCCCAACTCCATTCCAATTTGGGAATGTAGAGCAGCGAAATGGCAGGTAGCGAAACCCAAATGAGAAAAGCATTGATGCCCTTGTGCGCCTCTTTGGGAAAGGCGGGCAGACGTGCAAATATCAGACCTGCGCCCAGACATAGCAAAAGCAAGACAAGATTAGACATGGCGGCAGCGTTAATTTTTTAGAGATGATATTGGCACAAATAAAATTACAAACTTAGGAAGTTTTGCAGTAGTTTTTCGCCTGCTGCTCCACTTTTTTCGGGGTGAAACTGCACAGCAAAGAAGTTGTCTTTTTGAATGGCGGCAGAAAAAGACAATCCATACTCACAACGCGCAATCGTATGACTGCTCAAAGGCACGTAGTAGCTATGCACAAAGTAGAAATTTGTTTCGGGTGCGATATGGCGAAATAAATCGCCTTCGAGGTTTTGCACCTGATTCCAACCCATGTGCGGCACTTTTTCAGAGCTATCCGAAGGAAACCTTTTTACCTGTGTCGGAAAAATGGCTAAGGCGGGAGTCTGCCCTTCTTCGGAGTGGCTACAAAGCAGCTGCATGCCCAAACAGATGCCCAAAAGCGGCTTTTTTAGTGTAGGCAAGAGCGTATCCAAACCTGCCGCATGGAGAGCTTGCATGGCTGCCTGCGCGTGTCCTACCCCGGGAAAAATAATCTTATCTGCCGCTTCAAGCACTTCTGCCTGTGCCGAAAGTGTTGCTTCTACGCCCAAACGCGCTAAGGCAAAGCGCAAAGACTGAATATTTCCTGCCTTGTAATCTATGATGACGATATTTTGTTTTGTCATAAAAGCTGATATTAAGCTACCTATCCCAACGTGGGCAAAAGCATGGCAAAGGTAAAAGAGAACTGCCAAATAAGGGCGAAAAAAGCGAAAAAAATAGCCACATCGAACACAAAATAAAAACATTTGTGTAGCCTTCTGCCCTTTGTCGGAAAGCCTTTCCGCGCTTGCAAATCTTAAACAAAAGCACTACCTTTGCCGTTGCAATGACAACTTGGCTACTCTCGGTGTGGCTCTAAAATGTGCTTCTTTATGGGTTAGAAAAGCCTTTTTTTGTGAAAAAGAAAGGACTAACCAAAACAAAAGCGCACTTTAAATAAGGGCGCACTTCAATCAGAGCGCACCCTATAGGGAGTCTATCCTTTCTTCACTCTTTGTTTTTCCTTACTATGCCCACTTCGGTTTTGGTACAAAACGACTCTAAAATAGCGCATTTCTTCGCGCTGCTCAAATTCCGCCTCTCTGCATTTGTGGTTTTTTCAGGGCTTTTTGGCTATTTCATTGCCGAAACTGCTTTGCAGACAGATTGGAAAAAGGTCTTGATTTTTACTTTGGGGAGCTTTATGATTACTGCCGCTGCCAATATTATCAACCAGATGATAGAGGTTCGCTTGGATAAGGTAATGAAGCGCACCGAAGGTCGTCCCCTACCAATGGGCAAGATAAGCATGGAAGAAGCCCTTATTCTGACGGTGCTGATGATGATTGTCGGCTCGGCACTACTCTTTATTTTTGTCAATCCGCTAACGGCTGCCCTGACACTTTTTTCCCTGATTCTCTACGCCTTTGTCTATACCCCGCTCAAACAGATTTCCACCGTAGCCGTCTTTGTCGGGGCTTTTCCCGGTGCGCTGCCACCGCTCATTGGCTGGGTTGCGGCAAGGGGTGAATTGCACCATTACGCCTTGCTTATTTTTGCCGTACAGTTTATTTGGCAATTTCCACACTTTTGGGCTATCGCTTGGCTCGGCGACGAAGACTACACCAAAGCAGGCATGAAGATGCTCCCCAAATCGGGGAAAAGCCCTGCTACGGCACTGCACATTCTTACTTACAACCTTTTCCTTGTCCCTATCGGACTTATGCCTTGGTACTTTGGACTTTCAGGCATTGTTTCGGCTATTATCGCGACGGTGATGGCACTGCTTTTTATGCTTCCTGCCCTCGAACTTATTCGCACAGGGGAGCGCAAAGCCGCCCTCAAACTGATGTTTGCCTCCTTTCTATACCTGCCTGTGGTGCAGATGGCTTACTATTTTGATAGACTTATCTAAAAAAAGAAAAGACCGCAATGCAATAAAAAAATCGCAGAAGTTTGCTAAATTTTTCTTTCTAAAATTCTATTTCTCTTGACTTTCGAAGTTACTATCTTGGGTGCAAATGCTGCCCTCCCTGCTTTGGGACGCTTTCCCACTTGTCAGATTCTAAATGTCAATCACCGTTATTATATGATTGATTGTGGCGAAGGAGCGCAGATGCAGGCAGCCCATTTTGGCATCAAACTCGCACGCCTACACAGCATTTTTATTAGCCACTTACATGGCGACCATTACTTGGGTCTGATAGGGCTTTTGGGTACAATGAGCTTGCAAGGCAGAAAAAAGCCACTCTACCTCTACGCGCCCATTGGCATGGCGGATATTTTGGCGGCGCACCAAAAAAGTGGCGGACTTTATCTGACCTTCGAACTCATCTTTAAGGCTACCAACACCGAAGTTCCAGAGCTATTGGTAGAGGACGACTTGATAAAAGTTTATACCTTTCCCCTGCGCCACCGTATTCCTTGTGCAGGTTTTCGCTTCGAAGAAAAAAGGCGCGGCTTTTCTCTTAAAAAAGATGCACCCTTAGCGGCTCTTTCCATTCCACAAAAATTGGCACTCAAAAGAGGAGAGGATATTGTCTTTGAGGGCAAAACAAGAGCTTTTACTGAATTTACCGAGCCGCTTAAAAAATTGAGAACCTATGCCTATTGTTCGGATACTATTTTTGATATAAATTTATTACCCGAACTGAAAAACGTAGATTTGCTCTATCACGAGGCTACCTTTACGCAGGAATATCTGACACGCGCACAGGAAACGATGCACACTACTGCCTTTCAAGCGGCTTTACTTGCGAAGGAGGCGCAGGTAGGAAAGTTACTATTGGGGCATTATTCTTCGCGTTATCACAACTTAGACCGTCTTTTGGTCGAGGCGCAGGCGGTCTTCCCCACGACGGAGATGGCAATAGAGGGGCAAACTTTTGAAGTTTTACACGAAGTCTAACATAAAGTTTGGCACAAAGCCTCACCGAAAATTTACTTTCTTTCGGGGCTTGCTCTAATTTTTGAGTCTAATTTTTTTAAGGCAGGCGAAATCCCAACTTTATGCCTTATTTTTCGTTTGAATGAAGGTAAAAAGCAGTTTGATTTTTTCGTAAAAAAAGCGAATTTGCCCTTATTAAAATCTTGCCTATGTTTCATCAGCACCAACTTAGCGCACATTTGCATCAGCATTTTTTGGCACAAGCACGGATAGACCCCATTACAGGCGATGTCATTTCGGCAGGCGATAGGGTTGTTTTGTGCAAAGCCTGCGGGTCGGCGTTCCTGACCGAGAGTTGGGTTTATATGGGCGCAAGACATTGTGGGCAGAGTCAGACTTTGCCTAAAATTCCTTCTACTTTACCTACTTTGCACCTAAAAAAGCAAAGACAAACCGAAACGAAGGCAGAAAGTAAAATCTTTACTTTGGGTTTGATGCGATTTTTGGCATTTTTATTAGATACCACCATTACGGCTGCCCTTTTTTGGTACAAATGGTATCCTCTGGCAGGTTTTTATTGGCTTTTTAAAGATGCCATACATAGAGGCAGCATAGGCAAAATCCTATTTGGCTTACGTCTTGAAAGGCAAGGGGGGCGGTATCTCAAACGTGGTCGCCTCATTTTCCTAAGTCTGCTAAGAAATGGAATTTGGTCTGTGCCTTATTTTTTGATAAAAATGCAGGGAAGCGGTTTTGCGGTTTTATTGTTGGTTTTCGCGCTTTTTGTGGTGGTAGAAATTATCAGAACCCTAACACATCAACAGCGTTTTATAGACCTGCTTTTTTCGGTGCAGGTGCAAAAAAGAAGGTAAAATCATCTTCTATTAACCCCGTTGGGCGTATTTTCCGACTCCGACCTATCAGTAGGGCAAATCTTAGATTTGCACTGTAAGATACTGCAAAAATAGCAAAAAATGCTACTTTTGAAGCAATAATATAGGATATGTCGCCTTTTCTGCTGACTATCCTGCACAAATAACAGCCGAATACCACTAACAGCGTTACAACTCCTCACTCAATTTGCGAATTTCCTCGATGGATAGTTTTGTGAGTTCTGCGGTCATTTCTATAGAAAGCCCTTTTTTTAAACAAGAGATTGCCAATTCATGGCGAGCTTCGAGCTTTCCTTCGACCTTTCCTTCAAGTTTGCCTTTCTCTATACCTTTTTGCAAGCCTTTTTCTAAACCTTGCAAATAAAAGTCATCTTTTTCGATGTCGTATCCTATCGTTCCCATATTGCCTAATTGGTTTTGAATGATTTTTGGAAGTTTATTGCGCAGACGCGCTAAAACAAGCAACTGCTTGACATACTTATTTAACGCAGTAATATCGGTTTTTAGTTGCGAAAGACGAAACAAAATTTTACCAACGACTTCCTCTTGTTTTTCCTTTTCGAAATCCGCCAAAACTGCCATGATAACCTCTTCGGCATTTTTAGATTCGATAAATTCTTTGTAGGAATAATCTCTAAAAGATTTTAGTTGAAAGCCTGTAAAAATTTCCGAAGGCGCAAGGACAGAGCGCATATTACTGGGTGTTTCGCCTAAGTAATAAACGATTTGAACAATAGGTTTTTGATATTTTTTTTGTAAAATGGCATGATACTCTTGCATACGAAGTATCATATTCGGCTCGTCTTTCGCTTGAAATTCTAATTGTAGGATAAATTCTTTTTCGTCTTGGGTGGTGATAAGGACTAAAAAGTCGGCTTCTCGTTCTAAGGTAGTTTGTAGTTTATCTTTTAATAAAGCGTGTTTTTTGATGTGAAAACCTAACTGTCTTTCCGAAAATTGTAAGACATACGCCAAGATATTTTCCTTTAAAATTTTGTCGTAAAGGTTTTGTTCTTTTGGATTAGGTTTTTCGTCTTCCATAAAAGATTTTATGCGCTAATTAGGCTGTGAAGATACGATTTTTTTGGATACTACCAAATTTTTCTATACCTTTTTGTATCCTCTCGTTGTTCGTAGTATTCCCATAACCAAAAAATAAACTAAAAGTTAGGCTTAATCTCCGACTAAGACTTATCAATCCAGCAAATCTTAGCTTTGCGAGGCTGCTGCTATCAAAACATCTAAAAAACAGTATTTTGTATTTGTTTTTTGTTATTTTTGCGGTATCTTACAACGCAAATCAAAGATTTGCCCTTATAGGGCGTAGCGTTCAGTCATTGGGGACACCAACAACGGCGTAGCAGGGGGAGATGCTAAACCTTTAAATACAAAATGATACAAATAAAAACAAAAGATATAAATAAACAAAAAAACATAACTTTGTTTGTTTTAAAACTTGTAAAAAAAGAGTTTAAAAACTTGTTTGTTATATTAGATTTAGAGCTAATAGGAAAAGAAGAAACAAATATAAACTATAACTATATAAATAAAAAATATAGTGCCAAAAAAAACTTTTTAACTGAAACTGACTATGAAGAAATAATAACAGCAATAACAGAATCTGCTCAGGTATTTAACTTTTATGGAGTTGTTTTTAGTAATAATAACTCAGAGTATGAGTTCTATTTTGAGTGTTTAGATGCTATTTTTTTTGAAATATATGCAAAAAATACTGAAATAGAGAGAAGTATTGCAGAAACATTCCCTTGTTCGGAGTAGTCTCCCCGTTCGGCTGAATCTTCCGACTACCAAAAAATAAAACTAAATCTTAGCTTTGCGAGGCTGCTGCTATTAAAGCACCTAAAAAAACAGCATTTTGTATTTGTTTTTTTCTATTTTTGCAGTATCTTACAACGCAAGTCTAAGGTTTCCCCTTATAGGGTGTAGGGTTCAGTCATTGGTGGGGGACACCAACAACGGCGTAGGAGAAGAAAGCACAACCTAAACGTTACCGATTTTTAAACTATGACATCAATAGTAGAGTTAATAAAAAATATAGAGAGAAGACCCGCAATGTATATAAGTAAAAATTATATTAGTTGCTTGAAATCTTTTCTTGATGGTTGGTATCTTAGGGACGCATCTAACATAAATGACATAAATTTTATATCACATTTTCAAGATTGGATTGTAAAAAAATATAAAATAAGAACAAATCACTCTTGGAGTGACATTATTTTATTTTATTCACAAGATGAAGCAGATGCCTTAAAGAACTTCTTTAAAGAATTTAATGAATTTTTAGAGCAGACAAACAAATGAGAGCAGTCACCCGTTAGTCGCAGCAATGTTAAATTCTAATAATTAGGCTCGAAATGTAGGGACAAGGCATTGACCTCTCCATTGCCCTCTCCGCAACGAGATTGAAACCAAAAATACTTTCAGACCCAAAAATAGGATTCTGTTCTAATTTTATTATTGAGATAGTTGCGCTACCAAATCCTCTTTTTTAAGCGGTTTTTTTGGCTCGTGTTGTAAAACAAACGTATATTTTTTGTTTTTATATTTATTCAAAACTTCTGCTGTGGGCAACTTTTCCTTCGGCAGTTTGGCAATAGAGCCATCTTCGAAGATGCAAAAAATTTGCAGCGGTTCATTGGGCAAAAGGCGAAAATCTTTTTCCCACGAGCTAAAACCATCTTGGGTATAATAGACGATAGCATTAGACTTTTCATAGACACAATAAACCTTACTAACGGTCAAATCAGCGGCATTGGGCGCAGTGCTTTCTACCTCGAAGTGCGCCACAAGGGGGATTGCCTCCTCTTCTTTCAATAAAAAATCGTAGTTGTGAAGCCCCATTTTTCCTATATCCATAGCCTTAAAGACCTCATTTCTAAGACTATCTTCGGGCGAAAACTCCCAACCATCTCCCCATTCTCCACCCCAGTCGCCTAAATCATCAGCACCAAAGCCTATTGCAAGTTCTTCCTCCGTTAGGGGCAATGCTGCGGCAGGGCTTCCGCCCCAAAGGTCTGTATCGGACTGTTCGCGTTTGGGCGCATTTAAAGAAACGATAGGACTTTGCTGTTTTTCCCAAAAGTTAGTTTCAGGATTTAGAAAATAACTATCTAATTTTTCCTGTGCTACTTGGGCAGCAAAGCGAACTTGTATTTTTTTGCCCTCCCTAATTTCGAGTTCTTTGTTATCAGGGGTATAAGCGGCGATTTCGAACATGCCCCCAGATTTTAAGACTTGTTTCTGACTTACAAAAAGGTGCTGCTCGTTGATGATAAAATCAAAGACATCGTGTGTTTCGCGATATTTGAGAATGACCCTACCCTGATAAGGCTCTTTTGTAGCTTTATAGACAAAGGCATCTTGGGGAATGAAAATGCGCGACCCCGTAAAATAGCTTAGACTTTGGCAGCGATTTGCCTCTATTTGGTAGGAAACAAAAAGCGTTTTGGGGATTTTTAATTGCGCCTCTGCCTGCTTCTGAACCAAAAAGAAAGACAAAAAAGCGCATAAGCTCAAAATTGAAAGGTGTTTTTTCATGATAAAATGGGTCTTGTCAGATGGGTATGTGAGATTTTTTATACCAAAGATGCTCAAAGGCTCAAATTTGCATAAATTGTCCAAGTCATATACACCAAATAAACCAACACCAAGATGCTACCCTCGGTGCGGTTGATTTCGCGCCCCTTTCCTGTGAAAACAAAAACAAACATCAACAAACTGGCGACAATATTGACGACGACATCGTAATTGTTTTGCGCCTCAAAAGGGAGCGGATTGATGATAGAACTAATGCCCAAGATAAAAAAGATGTTGAAGATATTTGACCCAATGACGTTTCCTATGGCAATATCCGATTTCTGTTTGAGTGCAGCAGAGATAGAAGTGGCAAGTTCGGGTGCAGAAGTGCCTATCGCTACAATGGTCAGACCGATAAGGGAGTCGCTCATGCCGAAACTTTTGGCTATTTCAATCGCCCCATCTACTAATAATTTTCCGCCCAGAAAAAGCCCCAACATTCCCAAAGCGGCAAAGAGTACGGATTTTCCCAAAGACATCATCTTGACGGCGGCTTCGCTTTCGTCTTCGTGTGAACTTTGCGCCACTTTAAAGGTATAATACATAAAGATTGCAAAAAAGCCAAGTAGTGCCAAGCCGTCTGTGCGCGTGAGCTGGTTTTGGGTTGCGCCATCAAAAAAAACATCATTGGCAGCCACGCCCAACATCAATGCCGCCAATAGGCTCAAAGGAATTTCTACCCAAGTGGTGTTAGAAGTTACGCGGATAGGAAAGATAAAAGCCGCCACTCCCAAAATAAGCAGCGTATTGACGATATTGCTACCCATTGCGTTGCCTATCGCAAGCCCCGTCTGCCCCTGAAAGCAGGCGAAAAGATTGACCGTAAGTTCGGGTGCAGAGGTGCCAAAAGCGACGATAGTTAGCCCGATAAGTAGGTCGGATACTTTCAACCGTTTGGCAAGTGCCGAAGCACCTTCTACTAATTTATCAGAGCCAATGATAGTGAGGGCAAGCCCGCCTAAAAGCGAAACAAAGGATAAGAATAAGGTCATGAAAAGGAAAAAGGGTAAGATGAGCGTATTTCGGAATGTCAAAAAAATCGGAACAGACAAAAAATCACTTTTGTAGTAAGCTATGCGCAGCAAGCTACTTAGAAATAGGCAAAAAAACAACCAAATAGGCTTCTTTTATACTTACGAAGCCTTCAAAATTCGACGAATGAGGATAAAAAGAACCTAAACCTCCTTTTTGGGGTAGGCTCTGTGCAAACTTACCGCTGCTGCAAAGCCAAACGCAACAATTTTTCTACTTGGTCGAAACTTTCTTCGGGGTAGCTTTTCAAAACGGCGCGGATACTACGCTCTGCCGCAATTTTATTCATACCCAAAGCCATCAGTGCCGCTAAGGTTTCGCTCTGCACAGTGTCCGAAATGCGCCCTGCGGCTATGGAATTTTCGCCCATTTCCGCATGGAAGCCCTCTTTGGGTAGTTTGTCTTTGAGTTCTAAGACGATTTTTTGCGCCGTCTTTGCTCCTACGCCCTTGACTGCCTGCAAACGCTTGGCATCATTATTCAAAATGGCAGCCACCAATTCGCCCATTGGCATTGCCGAAATAACGGCTAAGGCAGTAGCCGCCCCTACATCAGACACACCGACCAAAAGTAAAAAGAGTTTTTTCTCGCGCTCGCTCGAAAAGCCAAATAGCTCTTGTGCATCTTCACGCACACGCAGGTAGGTGAAAATTTGGCACTCTGCCCCTACTTCAAAACGCTCGACTACATTTTGGGTAGCTCGCACCTCGAAGGCGATACCCGCAGGAGTTTCAATAACAAGATAAGGGGCTTCTTTGCTTGCAAGTTTGCCTTTCAGATATGCGTACATAGGGCAGCGGCTTGGGAAAGAGGTAAGAAAAAGCCTTCAAAGGGAAATTTGAAGGCAAGTTTTGTTTTTAATAGGCTACATGGCGTATTCGGAAAGAAACTTGATGCGCACCAAACGGATTTCTTCTTCCGAAAAGTCGTCTGTGCCAAATTCTTCTAATACGTCTTTGATGTTGTCGGTTTCGGCTTCCAAGAAGTAATCGTATAGTTCCTGTTGGCGTTCTTTGTCCATGATTTTATCGATGTAATAATTGAGATTGAGCTTTGTGCCTGAATGACAGATATGCTCGATTTCTTCAATTAGCTCGTCCATAGAAAGGTCTTTGGCTTCGGCAATTTCTTCTAAATCAATCATTCTATCGATTTGCTGAATGATAAAGATTTTAGTCTTAGACTTATTGGCTGTGGATTTGACCAGTACGTCGGAGGCAGTTTCGATTTCATTTTCCTCTACATATTTGGCAATCAGGCTAATAAATTCCTTGCCGTACTTTTTCGCCTTTGCCATGCCTACGCCATTGATTTGCGCCATCTCCTCGAAAGAAGTAGGATAGACGGTACACATCTCCTCCATAGAAGGCTCTTGGAAGATGACATAGGGCGGTACGCCATGCTGATGGGATACTTTCTTGCGCAGTTTTTTGAGCAGGTCAAAAAGCACGTCATCAAATGGGGTCTTGGCTTTTTCGGGCGATTCGGGGATAAGCGGCTCGGCTTCCTCGCCTGTATACTCATGGTCTTTGTGCAATTTGAAAGAGGTAGGCTTTTTGAGGAACGCCTTGCCCGTCTTGCTTAATTTGAGGACATTGAGATGGTCGATGTCTTTATCTAATAAGCCTGATAGCATGACCTGTCGGAAGACCGACTGCCAAAACTCCTCGTTTTCATGCTGCCCCTCGCCAAAGATTTCCAATTCGTGGTGTTCATAACTAACCACATGGGGTTCTTCTATCCCTCTGATGACCTTAATGACGTGGTCAATGGTGAATTTCTCCTGTGTTTGTAAGACCGCTTCTAAGACGGTCAAGACAAATTCTTGTCCTTCGAAGGTTGCCATATTGTCGTTTTTACTACAATTATCACACATTTCGTTACACTCCATGACATCATAGCTTTCGCCGAAATAATGTAAGAGTTGCAAACGCCTACACACCGACGACTCGGCATACGCCGCCATTTCCTGTAAGAGGTGTCGCGCATTATCGCGCTCGTTTGCAGGTTTGTCTTTGTTGAATTTTTCTAATTTTTGAATATCATTTTTACAATAGAACATCAAACAATGCCCTTCTAAACTGTCGCGCCCTGCTCTGCCTGTTTCTTGGTAGTAGCCTTCCAAAGATTTAGGCACGTCGTAATGCACCACAAAGCGCACGTCAGGCTTGTCAATGCCCATGCCAAAGGCAATCGTAGCGACGATAACCTCAACTTGTTCGTTTAGGAACGCATCTTGGTTGCTCATGCGCGTATGGGCATCTAAACCTGCATGGTAGGGCAGTGCCTTGATGTCATTGACGTTGAGTAGCTCGGCAATTTCCTCTACCTTTTTGCGGCTTAGGCAATAGATAATCCCCGACTTGCCTTTGAATTTTTTTACAAATCTAATCAAATCGCGATTCACCTCCTTGCCTTTTGGCTGCACCTCGTAGTAGAGATTTTTGCGATTGAAGGACGACTTAAAAATAGAAGCCTCCTCCATGTGCAGGTTTTTCTGAATATCGAGCTGCACTTTGGGCGTAGCCGTAGCGGTCAGGGCAATCACAGGCAGGCTACCCAAACGCTCGATGATGTGGCGAATACGGCGGTATTCGGGTCGGAAATCGTGTCCCCATTCGGAAATACAGTGCGCCTCGTCTATGGCTACAAAAGAAACGGTGATTTTGGAAAGGAAATCTAAGGTTTCGTCTTTGGTTAGGCTTTCGGGCGCAAGGTATAGCAGTTTGATTTTGTTATCTACCAAATCGCGTTTGATGCGATTGACTTCCGTTTTAGATAAGGTAGAATTGAGGAACTCGGCGCGAATACTCGAACTATGAAGCTGGTCGACTTGATTTTTCATCAAGGCGATTAGAGGAGAAATGACTATCGCCGTTCCCTCGCTCACCACAGCAGGGAGCTGGTAGCAAAGGGATTTTCCCGCGCCCGTGGGCATGATGACAAAGGTATTCCTGCCCATTAGCACATTGCGAATGATGTCTTCCTGATTGCCTCTAAACTGGTGATAGCCAAAAAACTGTTTTAGGCTATGTTTCAAATCGATGTCTGGATTCATAGATGAGATGCTACACTGATGAAATGCTACACTTAGGACGGTCTATAAAGCAAAGCTCGGCAACAAGGGCGCGGAGCTTTTAGCTGTGTAAAATTAAGTTTTTTTGCCCAAAAAACAGAAAAGCGATTCAAAAATATTAGTCGGAAAGCCGCTATTGGTAGGTACTTTTTTAGAAAAAACCCAAGCGGGGTTCTTTTTTTACAATCTAAACACCAAAGAGGCTCTCACTCCGAAACGGCTCGCGTTAGGGTTGTCTAAATAGGTTAGACGATGTACCGCTTGTATGCGCACCAAGCGGAAGATATTTTCTATCCCATAACTAAGTTCTACATAGGGTTTATTGCCCAAAGAACTAAAACGCGGAAGCGCGTTTCCTTGCGCGTCTGTGAGGGGAATGAGGTCTAAATTTGCCTGACTTACACTGCCATACAAGAAATTGCCTTCTACAAAGTTGCGCCATTTGAGTTTGCGCATCAGTGGGACGCTATTGAGAAACAAGCCCTCGAAGCGGTGTTGCAGACGCAAAGAAACAAATTTATCGCTTACAAACTCAAAATAATTCATCAAATTAAAGGCGAGTAGGTTGTAAAAAGGGGTTTCATTCCCCAAGTGGCTCTCCAAAAGGGGGTAGGGAATTGTGGAAGGAATGTAGCCTGCCTGCAAGGTGTAGTCTGTCCTGCCGATTGCACCCAAACGAAAAGACTGCTCTACTTGGGCGGCAAATTTATGAAAACCAAAACTACTATTTAAAAAATTGGGCAAACCCAAATGGTAGCGCAACTTAAAAACAGGATAGTCGCCTGTGCCAAAGCTAATTCTATCGTTGCCATCAATGATAAAACGCTCCTGAAAGGCTATGCGCGTTTCAAACATCAATTCGGAGGTGGTAAATTCGTTGTAGCGCAGGTCGCGATTGTTCAAATCGTAGTATTCGAAGGCGTAGAGCGGCTGAATATTTTGCTGACGGAAGGTAATTTTTTGGGTCAGCCCTTTGAGCAAATCCGTTTGGGCAAAGGCTTTGATTTCCTCGTGCAAAAAGGGGCGGTTTTTTTCTATGTTGCCCCATCTTGCAAAGGCAAAAAAGAGGGGGTTGTCGGCAGGGGAAAGGTTGTCGTTGAAGATGGCAACCTGCTCGATGTCTTTTTTGTAGGAAAGCCCCATGACTGTCCAAGTAGGTACTTTTTTGGCAATGTACTGAAACCTACCACCGTATTTCCAACGCTCGTCCATCAGACCATAAGCGGCAAAACCGCCTATCATAAATTTGCCACTAAACTTGTCATTGGTGCGCAGGTTGAGCATAAAGCGCGTGCCTTCTACATTGTTGTAATTGACCAAAGAGAGTATCGAGCCTACATCTATTTTGCCGATGTCTTTATAGCCATTGTAGATAAAACTCACGATTTCGATGTAGCTTTTCACCACAGGCAGATTGCGCAGGGTGTCTATCATCAGATAAACATTTTGCTCGGTTTGGGAAAGCGAATCGTGGCGATTTTGCTGCCAGTAGTCGGGGGTAGAAATAAGCGCGTCTTCGGCTACTTTGATGGTCTGCTTGTAAAATTTGAGCGGTTTGGGCTGATTGACGACCATATTTTTTGCCGACACGTAAGATTTGATAAGCATGCCTGCCCAATTATCATTTATTTCACCAACATCTACCAAAATGCGCGTCTTGGAAGGTAGCCAGGCTTGGCGTGCGCCCTTTTGGTAGCCTTCCATCTCGGCGATAGCGTCTTCTATTTCTTCGGTTTGTAAAGAGTCTGTGCCTGCTGCCAGTTGTTCCTTTTTTTCCAAGCTATCCGCCAAAAGAAGTGCCTGCTGCTCGTCTTTGGAAAGTTCGCTTTTTTCCACAGGCACTAATTCCTGCTGAATCTTGATTTTTTCTATAAAGTTCAAATTTGCCGTTTTTCCTACTGTTACATCTATGCGTTTGAGGGCAAAAGTGGAATCGGTTATCCACATCTGACCCTGAAAGGCTAAGTCTTCGGGGCGTTTGGGTCTAAATTCTATTAGATAACACTTAAAACCATCTACTAACACATTTTCTTGTTTTAGCTCGTAATCGTAAAAGATACGCCAACTTTCGGCAATAGGCGAAACGAAGTCTTTGTCTGTAATGGTTATCCAATTTTCATAAAAATTGTAGTCTTGAAACGAACTACCCACTAATTGTGAAAGCGTGCTACCATCTTCCATGCCTACCCCTGTGAGTTTGGTCTTGATGATGTCTTCGCGCCTTTTTTCGGGATTTTTGCGGAAATAAGTCTTCGAAACGGTTTCAGAAATAAAAATCGGCAAGATAGGCTTGCCATCTTCGCCTGCAATGCGCTCGATGCTATCTAAGACTGCCGTTATTTTTTTTACTAATTTTTTTTCTCTAAATTTATCGGTAATGTTATCTACATCGACTTCAATTTTGCTATACGTATCAAATTCGTAAGCCAAGAGGCGCGTCTTGTCGTTGTATTTTTTGTTCGCTACCACCGCCCTAAGAATCCGCCAAGCAGGGTTTTCTTTTTTGCCCAACGTAATAACGACTTCTTTCAAGACCTCGCTGGTGCTGCCAAGTTGGAAATCTACCGTTTGGGTTTTTCCTTTTTCTATGGGTTTCTTGCGCATTTCATAGCCAATATAAGAGGCTACCAAACTATCAGTAGGCGTGTCGGTTTCTATTTTAAAATAGCCATCGAAATCGGTAGTAGTGCCAATCGTAGTCTTATCAAAATAAACGCTGGCAAAAGGCACGCCGTCACCTGTTTCGGCATCAGTAACTTTGCCCATCACAAGGGTCTTTTGTGCCGAAAGGTTGGTAGGAAAGCCCAAGAAAAAAAAGGCACTTAGAAAAAGAGCAGTAAAAACAGACGGTAGGAAAAACTGTGTGGTTTTTGCACCCAAAACGCCGTAGCCCCACTTTCTTGCCGCACTCCGAATTGTGTATAGAAGCATCATTTTTTGAGAAGAAAAAAACATAGAAATAAAATTTGAAAACAAACAACCTCCCTGCCTTTGCACCTGAAAAGGCACTGCAACAACCGACTGGGTCTAAAATTTTGAAATAACGCCTAACACGACTTAGACTTTCAAAAATACTCTTTTTTCTTTGAATCGCAAAAGTAAAAAAGGCACAAAAAAACGACATCGCAAAATAAAAATCGTTTCCGCAGGCTTTAGATTTGCTTTTCTACCCTAAAAAGTATTAAATTGTGTGTCAAAACCTTTGTAAAGACCAAAGATGCCCTTTTTGCCGCCTTCGTTGCGTCTTTTGCAAATAGATTCTTAGCCTACACAAACGACAGCCTGCCGCTGCCCTCCACACAAAAAAAAGTTCTGAAAAGTATGAAAGATACGCATAAAAAAGTGATGACGGCACAAACTCCACAAGTTCCTGCCGAAGTAGAAAATAATAAATACGTCTATACGCGCTATTTTGACCTTGAATACACGCGCCTGCTCGTCGAGAATGTGATAGAACCGATGGATAAAGCCTACTACCGCTCCGAATTTATTGGTTTCGATGAGCTTCCCAAGCGCAACAATCCCGACCGACCGCTAATTTTTATTAGCAACCACTCTGGCATGGCGTTCCCTTGGGACGGCATGATTTTCGCCGCCGAGCTGTTTCGTCGTCATAACTTTTCCTCCGACTGTATCCGTCCGCTTTCCGCTCCCATGCTCTCACAGACGGCTTTGATGAATCCTTTTATGATTCATCGCCTTTGGAAAAAGGTAGGCTGTGTAGATGCCACTACGCTCAATTTCGAGACCATGATGCAGTTCAATGACTACAACATCTTGATTTACCCCGAAGGCGTACCCGGAATTGGAAAGGGTTTTAATAGAAAATACCAACTCCAACGGTTTTCTACCTCTTTTGTGCGTATGGCACTCAAATACAAGACCGACATCATACCCTTTGCAACGGTCAATGCCGAGTACATCAACCCCTATGTCTATAGTTTCCCCGCCGTCAATCGCCTTGTCAATAAAATAGGCATGCCCTTCCTCCCGATGGGACTTATCACGACCCTTGCCCTGACCATTCCTTGGATTTTCTATTGCGGCTTCCCTGCCAAAATGACCTACGTCATGGGCAAACGCATAGACCCCTACGCCCTTTTAGACGACCCCGATAAGTCCTTTGAAGACATTACACAAGCCGAAATAGAGCAGGTGCGCGACAAAATCAACGCCCAAGTGCAGGCAGAACTCGACGAAGGCGTGCGCAAATACGGCAAGTCGCCCTATCAATTCAAGGAGTTTTTCAAGGCAAAACACGAGCGCATTGGCAAATTTCCCGCCCTTTATCCTTTTGGCTGGCCTGCGCTTTTCTACGAATTTGATAGGCTCTACAACAAAGGCAAGCGCAATTTCAAAATGAAAGTAAAATGGTATGATTTCTTTCTCCTAACCTTGCGCAATCCGCTTTCTATAGCCCATTTTATACCCGTTTTGGGTTGGATTCCGCTCTTGCTTCACGCCTATTTTACAAAACCCAAAGACAAGTAAATATGTATCATCAAAAAACTAACAGTTTTAAATAACTGTTAGTTTTTTTCAAATATAAAACTATTTTGAAAATACTTTCGTTTTGAGCAGTTTTTTTTGGGCTTCCCGTTTGCTGCCTTAGGGAAGGGCGAGTAACCACTAAGTTCTCAAACTATTTGCCTGATAATTGGCTACAAAATAATTAAGCGTGTAAAAAAATTCATCTTTTTTGAGGACGATAGAAATTTTAACTATTCTACCTTTTTTTTGGAAATAGAACTTCGCCACTCAAATTCACTGTTGATTAACGGGTGAATATTCCTCAAACGAGCCTCTTCCATACCAATTTGTTTAAGCGTATTTATCCACGCTTTGTGAACATTGTATAACTCTTCATCATGTATATCCAAGTCTGCTTTATTAGGAACTTCGCCCTTAAAACCATATCTAAGATTATTATATCCATATTCTTCTATTTTTTGTCTTTTTTAGTTCTATATATTTTTCTTTTTATTTTATACATTATACCATTTGCTTTTTTTAGTACATTTTGTTTGTGTTTTTTTGTGGGGAAAGTTATTTGATGTATATAAGAAATATTTTTATAATATATAGCTGATATTAAATAATAGCATACACTGGTTACACTTCTATAAGGATAAGGACGGCGTGTAGGATGTGAACCCTGATACATAATTTTTTTTTTATCTGTGGTGTATTCATGGTAAAGCAGTGTAATATCATCACTTACTTTTGACTTTTCTAATAAACATTCAATAATGCAAATTTGCTGCTCATCGGGTAAATTTGCAACGGAATCTACAATAAATTGCTTATTCAAATCCATTCTGCTGTATCCCCAAAGGTCTATAGTAACGGTGTCCCTCCCCCATTTGAGATAGTTTTCATCAAAAAAGAACTCGCAGGAGCAACCTGCCTGCGATTGATAACTACAAAAGAGTAAGAATATAAGACAAACAAATAATTTCATTGTTGTTTTTTATACAGTTTTCGTTGCTGTACTTGCGTTTTAAAAATAACCGCTCACTAAATTCGCTACCGTACAAAGATAGCAAACTATTTTGAAAATACTTTCGTTTTGAGCAGTTTTTTTACGCCGTCGTTGGTGTCCCCACCTATGACTGAACGACACTGCAAAAATAGCAAAAAACAAATAAAAAATGTTATTTTGTGGATGTTTTTGAAGAAAAAAAATACATTTTTCAAATGCGACCTGCTTTTTTTTTGTAAAGAAATGCTTTTTTTTATATCTTGCTAAGACTTAAAACTCAGGTTTTCGTTATATCCTTTCTTTCATCTGTTTAGATGTAGTAAAACTTGGTTTTTAGATTTTCTTAATTCAAACAAGTTTTGATTTGTGGAAGGTCTTTGCGTACAGTTAGTTGCGTTCTACCTTAGTGCTTTTGCCTGCCGCAAATCTTTTTTCTTATCATTCATTTTCAAAATCCCAATCATTATGACTATTAGATTTAGAAAGTCTATGCTGTTATTGTTTCTTTGTGCAGGTTTAAGTTATTCTTGTAACGACAAAGACGAACCAGATACGAACCCTGAACCTGCCGCTATCGAAGTAACCTCTGCCGACTATGCTCCCACCAATAGGGTAGGTACGGTAGTTACGGTAGCAAATTTGCGTGCAGAGCAAATCCAACAACCTCCACAAGAAGGAGAAAATGTAGAGTGGAACTTAAATTCCTTTGTATCTGCAAGTGCGCAACCCAGAGTGTCTGCTCAAAACAACGCCATTCCTGCTGGTAGCTCTTTTTCGTCTGCTACCTTTGTGCGTACAGCACCTTCTAATTTTTTGCCAAATTTCACCTTGAACGAGTACTACGAGGTATCTTCGGACGGCTTTTTTATGGTAGGGGTCAAAGTAGATGCAGGGAGCGCAGAGTTGCAGGGAGCAGTAATCACCTCTGCGGGTATAGATTTGCCCATAACTCCAAAACAACTTATACTCAAGTTTCCCTTGCGTTATGGTAATAACAATACAGAAGAATCTAAACTTATTGAAAAATATACTTTAGATGTAGCAGGCTTTGGCATTTCTAATGCACCTGTCGAGCGAACTATTGAGTATGTTACTGCTTCCGAAGTAGTGGGGTGGGGAAAAGTATCGTTGCCGCAAGGTGCTATCGCAACAAACACGGAGGTACTATTGGTAAAAAATACAGAAAAATATACCAATACTTACTATCTTAATGGAGAACTTGCTCCTGCTCCTCTATTAGCTGCACTCAATATCACACAGGGAAATGTGGTTGAGTATGTTGATTATTTCTTTGTGTCTAAAGAGTTTGGAGTTGTCGCAAGCGTGCGTTTTTCTACAAACAACGGCACTGTTCTCACGCCTGCTTCTGGTGCAAGCTATGTGATTAGTCGTTAAGAGAGTTATTTTAGGGAACTACCCTACAATCCTATTTTTTGCAAGCCCTAAACTTGCATTTTCAAGATGCTATAAAATACCAAAAAGCAACTATTAAGTTATCTTTTATAGTTGCTTTTTGGAAAAAGTTGAATTAGTAAAATATCTTGTTCCTGTGCTGTTGTTGGTGTCCCCACCAATGACTGAACCAAGTTAGGAAGTTATTTTCAAGATACCACAAAGTATTACGTAAAAATATTGGGCTTACACACTTCTGACCACAACAAACCCTAAGAGCCTTCAATTTCTCTTAGGGTCTAATTTTTTGGCTACAAACCGCCCTTTACAAAATTCTCAACTTCGGGCAAAGGCATATAACCAGATTTGCGATTGATGATTTTTCCTTCTTTGAAAAGTACAAAAGTGGGAATCCCGCGCACGCCATAAGCCGCTGCCGCCGAAGGGTTTTTATCTACATTGATTTTCACAATCTTTACCTGCTCACCCATCTTTTCGGCTAAATCTTGCAAAACAGGCTGCATCATGCGGCAGGGAGCGCACCAATCGGCGTAGAAATCCACCAAGACAGGCGTTGTGCCTGCAATTAAGTCCTGAAAAGAAGTTTTGTTTTCCATGTTGTTAAGATTTAGACACTCAAAACCTATTAGGCGTTGAATCCTTGTAGGTTTTGAGTGTGGTGATTGTTTTGGGTTACAATAAAGTAGTCGGACAAACGTATTCCGTTGTCTTGACCGCCGTTTTTTCTATGGCAGAAAATCCGCCTCTTACATCTACGAAATTATCCCAACCGCGTTGTTTGAGCATAGAAGCGGCAATCATACTACGATATCCACCTGCACAATGCAGGATAAAAGGTTCATTTTTAGGCAATTCTGCCAAGTGCTGATTGATTTGATTGAGTGGAATGTTTTGCGCCCCTACGATATGCTGCGAATCAAATTCACTCTTTTTGCGGACATCAAAAACCTTGACCGCCCCTTTTTCCAAACGCAAAGCCAATTCCTCTGCCGAAATGCGCTCGATGCTATCCATTTGCTTGCCTGCCGCTTGCCAAGCTGCAATACCGCCCTTCAAAAAGCCAATCGTATTATCATACCCTACACGTGAAAGACGCACGACGGCTTCTTCCTCCTTGCCTTCGTCGGTGATAAGCAAAATGGGGTGTTTGAGGTCTAAAATCATTTCACCGACCCACTGCGCAAAGCTGCCTTCCAAACCGATATTGATGCTATTGGGAATAAAACCTTTTGCAAAAGTTTCGGCATCACGCGTATCTAAGACAAGGGCTTGGGTTTCGTTGGCTGCTGCTTCGAAGGCTTCGGGCGAAAGGGCTTGCAAGGCTTTTTGCATAATGGTATCCAAACTGTCATATCCTTTGATGTTCATTAAAACATTTTGAGGAAAATATTGGGGAGGAGCTGTTAAGCCTGTCAAAAGTTCTTTGATAAATTCCTCGCGTGTCATGTCGGCACGTAGGGCGTAGTTGGTCTTTTTCTGATTGCCCAGCGTATCGGTAGTTTCTTTGCTCATCTTTTTGCCACAGGCACTGCCTGCGCCATGGTTTGGATAGACGATAAGATGGTCGGCAAGTGGTAAGATTTTATTGCGCAAAGAATCGTAAAGAAGGTTTGCCAATTTTTCCTCTGTTAGGTCGGAAATGACGTGTTGCGCCAAATCGGGTCTGCCTACATCACCTATAAAAAGCGTGTCGCCTGTGATAATGCCATGTTCGCTGCCTTCTTCGTCAATGAGCAAGTAGGTGGTACTTTCCATCGTGTGTCCGGGTGTATGGATAGCCTTTACCGTCGCGCCGCCTACTTTAAAAACTTCCCCATCTTGGGCAATAATCGCCTCAAAAGCAGGCTTTGCCGTTGCACCATAGACAATTTTAGCTCCCGTTTTTTGTGCCAAATCCAAATGACCGCTCACAAAATCGGCGTGAAAGTGTGTTTCGAAAACGTATTTAATGCTCGCTCCCGACTTTTGGGCGCGTTCTATGTAGGGCGCAACTTCGCGCAGCGGGTCAAAAATAGCCGCCTCGCCTTGGCTTTCCAAATAATAAGCAGCGTGTGCCAAACAGCCTGTATAGATTTGTTCGATTTTCATGGTCGTAGAAGGTTTTGAGGTAGTAAAATGAAGGTGAAAGAAAAGATGGGGCTTTGATGCCCTTTTGATGCTACAAAGTTCGGCAGTTTGAGGTTCATAAAAAGGAACATTTGTTACAAAGGCTTTTTTTATCTGCTTTTTATACCAAAAACAAATGACTATACAATCCTACGCCGTTTTTTTATGATAATTTTAAGAAAAGACAACCAAAACTTGCCTTTCTACCAAACACAGAAGGCAAACGAAAACAGAATAGAAAAGAGCCTTTTTCACACAAAAAAGCCACAGCCTTCCCTTTGAAAGCTATGGCAAAATTCTCAAAAATGAACGTATTAAAATATGACGCTTGTTAGGTTTTGGGTCTGATTTTTCTGACGTTGGGCAAAAAATAACCTAATTTACCGCCAAGCCCTTCAAAGAAACAGGCACAGCACGCGAAACGCCAATTTCGGGCATGGTTACGCCATAGACGACATCGGTACTGACCATCGTGCGCTTGTTGTGCGTAACGACGATAAACTGCACCTCTTTTGAAAACTTTTGTATAATGCGCGTAAATTTATCGATGTTGGCATCATCTAAGGGCGCATCTACTTCATCGAAGATGCAAAAAGGTGCAGGCTTGTAGAGATAGATAGAAAAAAGCAACGCCACTGCCGTTAGTGTTTTTTCACCTCCTGATAACTGCTTGATAGTCAGCGGTCTTTTGCCTTTTGGTTGTGCCAAAATCTCGATGGGCGAATCGAGGGGCTGCTGCGGATTGAGCAGTTTTAAATCGCAATTATCTTCGTCTGAAAAGAGGGAGCGAAAGACGGCGATAAAGTTTTGGCGAATGGTAGTGAAAGCCTCCGAAAAACTTTTTTCGGCTTCGGCTTCTAATTCGGCAAGGGTCATTACCAAAGATTCTTTGGCTTTTACAAGGTCGTCTTTTTCTGAGGTGATAAAATCATGCCGCTCTTTTACTTCCAAATAGGCTTCTTTTGCCGTTTCATTGATTGCCCCAATGCGCTGCAAACGGCGTTTTGCCGACTCTATCTCCTCTATCAAAACCTCGTCGGATAGCTCATCTTCTACCCTGCGCTGCTGCATCTGCTCTTCTTCCAAAACCAAATTAAATTCTGCCTGCAAACGCTCCTGCAATGCCGTTAGTTTGAGGCGGCTTTCGCCAATTTTATTTTGTATTTCTAAAAGTGAATTGTTATTTTCTTGTATCTTGCGGCTTGTATTTCTAATTTGCTGGCTCAATTCCTCATCTTGCGCCCGCAAAAGACGAAAGGCGGCTTGCTCCTCCTCATAGACCTGCTGCCACTCATTTCTCAAAAGGCTTAGTTCGCGTTCCTGCTGCTGGTGTGCCTCGATTTGCAGATGCAATTTTTGACTTTCCTGCTGAATTTGTTGTGCCTCTTGTTCTAAATCGTAAAGCCTTTCTGCGTTTTGTGCAATGGCATTTTCTTTAAAAGCAGTTTCTTGTTGTATTTTTTCCAAACGCGCTTTTTCTTCATACAACTGCTTATTTTTTTCTTTGAAAAACGCATCTTGCGCTTCAAATCGCAAACTGTCGCGCTCGAAATCGGCGGCTAACTGGTTCTTTTTTTCCTCGTTGGTTTTCAAAACAAACTGCTTTTCGGCAATTTGTGGCTCTAAGCCTTCAATAGAATTTTTGAGCCTGCTTACCTTTTCATTCGAAACCTGCTTGCGCTGCAAACTGCGCTCCAAAGAGGCTTGCATTTGCTCTAAACGCGCCTGTGCAGATATTTTTTCTTGCAAATAACGGTTTAATTGTTTTTGCTTTTCTTGAATACTTGCCTGCAAACTGCTCGCTTCCAACTCCTTCTTTTCGCTTTCTAAGGTGGTTATTTGGGCAGTTTGGTTCTGAATTTGCGCTTCCAAAAGCACCAAACTTTTTTCTAAATTCTCTAATTGCTGTTTTTTACCAATTAAAAGACTTTTTTCGTCTTGGGCTTTGGCTTGTCCGCCGCTTAATTCACCATTTTTACCATAAAGCAAAGTTGTATCCTTTCGGATAAAAACCGCTTGGGGGTGCAGCAAGGTTTGGGCAGGGTCAAAATCCTCCTCCACAAAGTAGAGCGATTGAAGAAGGGCATAAAAAAGCGATTTGTATTTTGCCTCAAAACGCACCACTGCCAAAGCCGAAAGTGCCTGTGGCACATCTAAAAGCAGGGGCGTGGGCAAATCTTTGAGCCTTTCTAAGACGAAAAACTGCGCTTTGCCCTTTTTAGCTTCTTGCAAATGGGCAAAAGTTTGTAGCGCAATTTGCTCATTTTCAACCACAAAGAAATTCATAAAGGGCTGCAAAAAAGTTTGCAGAGCCGCAATGTATTCGGGCTGGCAATCGAGCAATTCGGTCAGCAAAGGCGGTGTAGGAAGCGCGTTTTCAGAGGCGGCAGGGCGCACCTGATTAAAGTTTTGTGTTAGATATTGAACCGTTTGCGAATACCCTTCCTTACTTTCTACCAACGTTTTGAGCAACTTTACTTCGTTTTTTTGTGCATCATAACGGCGTAAAAGATTGTTTTTTTCTTCTTTCTCTTTCTCAATTTCCTGTTGGGTGCGTCCGATAAGCCTTTCCTTTTCCGCTTGTTCGTTTTTTTGTTGGTCTAAATCGCTTTGTAGGCTTTCTACCAAGCCTTCCAGTTCGGAAAGTTGTGTATTTACTTTATCAATTTGTGCTTCCTGCCCCGAAAATTCCAAACCCAACTGCTCATTTTCCTGCAAAAGGGCAGCCTGTTGTGCTTCTTTTACCTCTTTTTCTTTTGTGAGTACCAAAATTTCGCTTTGCAGATTTTTCACCCTATCCTGCACCAAATTGAGTTCGCTGCGTTTGAAGTCGTGCGCCTGCTTTTCCTTTTTGTAAAGTGTTTCTATGTTGGCTAATTCTGCCTCTAAACTTTCGACCTGACTTTGTAAAAAAGCCTGACTTTGGCTTAGTTCGCCAATTTGAGCAAGCTGACTTTCATTGTTTTGTTTTGTTTCTACGATTTGTTTTTCTACCTGCCCTTTGCGCTCCAAAAGATATTTTTCCCTATCGCGCTTGCGTTGGGCTTCGGTTTGCTCATAGCGGATTTTTTCGTTCTGACGCGAAAGTTGCTGCCTTTGTTCGCTTAGGGTGCTTTCCTTGCTTTCTATGTCGGTTTTGATGGCTTCTCTGTGTTGCTCAAACGTTTCCACTTGGGCATGCAGTTGTGTTTTTTCTGCTAAAAGTTCGCTTTGTCTTTGTGTCTGACTTTCCAAATTTTGGCGAAAAGTGCGCATCTGGCGTTTCGAAAGCGCAATGCTATGCCGCTGGTAAGAATCCTTTGCCTCTAAATATTTATCCACTTGGGCGGCTTGTTTTTCCAAATGGTTCATATTAGCCGTAATTTCTCCTAACAAATCTTCTACCCTTTCCAAATCCGTATCCACGCTTTCGAGCTTGCTAAGGCTCTCCTTTTTGCGCTGTTTGAATTGGGCAATACCTGCCGCCTCCTCAAACATCTGTTTGCGGGCATCTTCGCGGTCATTTAAAATATCATCGACCATTTTTAGCTCGATAATCGCATAGCTATTGGCTGTCGCGCCTGTGGGAGCGAGCAGGTCTAAGATGTCCTTTTTCCTACACGCAACGCCATTGAGAAAGTAGTCGCCATTGCCATTGCGAGCATACTTGCGTGTGATGCTAACTTCCTTGTATTCAGCAGGTAATAGGTTTTTATTATTTTCAAAATGCAGCGTAACTTCGGCAAAATCGGCGGCTTTGCGTTTGGCTGTGCCATTAAAAATGATGTTGGACATCTTATCCGAGCGCAGGTGTTTGGTGCGCTGTTCGCCCAGCACCCAGCGAATGGCATCGATGACGTTAGACTTGCCACAGCCGTTGGGTCCGATTACCCCTGTGATGCCTGCATCAAATCGTAAAACTACCTTGTCTGCAAAACTTTTAAATCCTTTAATTTCTAAACTTGTAAGCTGCATGGGGGTTCAAACTTCGTTTTTCTTTTTGAAATAGCTTGCGTTGTTACAACGATAAAAGTCTTAAATGCACCCCACCCCAAACCCCTCCCCCAAAGGGAGGGGCTTTGATATGGTATCATTTTTTTTTGCATTTATGCAAAAAATGATTTGGTTTTCGAACCCTCCCCTATGGGCAGTAATGTTAAGTTCTG